>JBGPFT010000259.1:0-3777 GCA_041483475.1 Fibrobacteria bacterium
GTCAACCGCATCGGGTTAAACCCCGAAAAAGCCTCGCGACGAAATCAAGCCAAGGCGGCGGGCTTATCGACCCTGGAATCCATCGCGCATGCGCTGCGGCATCTGGGCGAGGATCCGACCGTGTCCGAAACGCTGCTGCGGCAATACGAGGAATTCATCGTGAAGCCGAATAGTGCCCGAAACTATCCGACTGAAGCCTAGAACGCGTATCCTAACGCGACTGAAAGCGATGGGCCGCTGCCGAGCATGTTATTCAAAAAATCCTTTTCTTTTTCGCTGATGGGAAAACCCTGAACCTGTTCCCAATTCTGATCCCGCATGAGTTGGGACCAGCCCAAGGTGCCGAGCAGGAAAAATCCGCCCCGGGCTTGATAGTCCAGGCCCAGGCAAAAATCGAGGAAGGGGCTGCGTTTCGCGGTATAAAGGAATTTCGATTTGGTGTCGGTATCCTTGAGCTCGGCGGTTTTATTGCCGTATCCGAACCCGTATTTGAATCCCAATCCCATGAACGGGGCCAGCCGGTGATCGTTGAAATTATGCCGCAGCCGAATTCCGGGGCGAAAACCGGTGATGCCGATGGCGGCCCCGTAATCCACCGTGACCCGGGGCGTTAAGTAATACGAAGCGGTAAAGCCAAGCGGACTGGCGAAGCCGTTCGCTCCCAATTCCAGCGCCACAGCCTCTTTCCGCGGTTTGCGCGCCTTGGATTCGACGGGCATGGCGATCATCGCCGGAGCCGGGGGAGCAGGAGGTGGAGAAACCACCGCTGGACTGGGAATGACGGGCGGCGGCGCCTTGGCACTGTCGGAGGGCTGGGCCCACACCGATGCGGCGCATGCCAGCGCACTCAAGGAAAAGCGGAGATGAAGGCGCATGGGAAGGTCCTTTCGCATTCGAGACTCGGTAAAGATATTGATAAACTTCATCTGTGGACCTCCGCGACGCCCTTTCCCGTTTCGACGCCCTGACCGTTTTGGTTTTGGGCGACAGCTTCGTTGACGAATACATCACCGGCGACTGCTCCCGGCTTTCCCCCGAAGCGCCCGTGCCGATTTTGCGGGTGGATTCCGGCAAAACCCGGCGCGTCTTGGGTGGCGCGGCCAACACCGCCGCTAATATCGCTGCTCTCGGGGGCAAACCGGTTTTGTTCACCCTTTACGAGCGCGACGCCATGGGACAAATTTTCGAAGGGCAGTGCGCGGGCGCGGGGTTGGCGCTGGAACCATTTTCCGACGGGCGATCCACTTTGGTGAAGACGCGGTTGCTGGGCCAACGCCAACAACTGCTTCGCCTCGACTACGAGGACACCCGCGATATCGAAGCCGCTTTGGAAAGCAAGATCCTCGCCGCGTTCAAGCGGCGCCTGCTCCATGCCCAGGCCGTGGTGTTCTCGGATTACGCCAAGGGATTGTTCACCGCTGGCTTGGCGCAAAGCCTCATCCGCGAGGCGAAAGCCGCAGGCAAACCCGTCATCGTGGATCCTCGCCCCCAACACGGCGCGCGCTATCGGGGCTGCGACTACCTCACCCCCAACTGGAAGGAATCGCTGGGACTTCTGGGCCGCTCCGAGATCGAGGCGAACACCGCCAATATCCGCGAGGTCGGCAACGAGTTGCGCGAGCGGCTGCAAGCGCATATTCTGCTCACCTTGGGCTCCAAGGGCATCGCCTTTTTCCACCGCGACAGCGGGGAATTCTTTCAAATGCCCACCTCCGCCCGCGAAGTGTACGACGTTTCCGGCGCCGGCGACACCGTGGTGGCGGCCTTCGCCCTGGCCCAGGCCGCCGGCCTCTCTCATCGGGAAGCCGTGGAGTTGGCCAACCGCGCCGCCGGGGTGGTGGTGGGCAAGCTCGGAACGGCCACCGTGACGCGCGAGGAGTTGCTGCAACACGCCTCGCCCGGAGCTTCTTTGCTCACGCGCTCCCAACTTGCGCCCCTGACCCAGCTTCTGCGCGCCCAGGGAAAAACCGTGGTCACCCTCAACGGTTCTTTCGATGTCCTGCACGCGGGCCATCTCCATATCCTGGAGGAGGCGAAATCCCAGGGCGACGCGCTCATCGTCGGACTGAACAGCGATGCTTCGGTGAAGCGTTATAAATCCAAGCACCGGCCCCTGGTCCCGGAAGCCGAGCGGGCCCGCATGCTTTTGGCCCTGCGCTGCGTGGATTACGTACACATCTTCGACGAGAAGACTCCGATGGCTTTTCTTGAGGAAGTGAAACCCGACGTGCACGTGAACGGTTCCGAATACGGCCCCGATTGCGTCGAAGCCCCCACGGTGAAGAAAAACGGGGGCCGCGTCCACATCGTGGAAAAGCTCCCGGGTTTTTCCACCAGCGCGCTGCTGGATCGGATCCGCAAACTTCCCGCCTCCTGAGGGAACCTTGATCGCGCATGCCCTGGTCCCGTTGGCGCAGGCACCGAGCGGGAAGTTCGTGATCCTGCGCCATGGGGGAAAATTCCATTTCATATCCGCGCCGCTGTCCTCCCATCCCTATCACGCCAACATCGTGTTCGCCTTCATCCAGGCAGAAGGCCGCGGCGAAGCCGTGCTTCTGGGCGGCACGCATTGCAAAATTGTCGGCGGGGAATGGCGGGTTTTGGGAGGCGGTTATTACGAAGCGGATTTCTCCGCCAAAGTTTTCCGGCTCAGCGGAAAATCCACCGCCTATGGAAAGTATCCGTTGGATTCCGTGGCTCGGAACGTCGGCGCCTTCTTGACGGCCCTGGGTTTCCCCGATTTCCAACTCGTGCTGGCGTGATTTTCCCCCGCCGAATTTTTTAAAATCGGCCCGATCTGTTATCTTTTTATTGATAACTGTTTTAATAAAAACCCTATTTTATCCTAAATTAAAGGGTTTTTTAGGGTTTATCCGTTATCTGAATAATAAAATTATGTTGCCTTTCCTTCCGACGGATGATAACTTGAGTACGACTTCCCGGAATAGCCCGGGAACAAAAACTCTAAACCACCAACCCGGAGAAAACGCCATGAACAACGCCAACCGAAAAACCTTCCAACTCGGGGCCGCCGCGGCTTTCGCCGCCTTCGGCCTCGCCGGCTGCATGCTGGGAAATGAAAAGGACCGCTACAACTCCGACGGCCTCAGCGCCTTCGTCAAGGAGGAAAGCGAAAGCATGGGCCAGGTGCTCAGCACCACGCCCGCCGCGCCCGCCGCCTTGGCCAAGGGAGCCGCCGACAGCGTCGGCCCGGACACCGTCACGGGCGAATACGTGTTGATCCCGCTGCATTACGACGCCGCCTGCCAATGCTTCGTCCGCAAAGCCACTCTCACTTTATCCACGGGCTTCACCCGCCAGCGCGAGGATACCCTGCAATTGTTCCTCGACAGCAACAGCACCATGCCGGATTCGAACTTTAACCCGCTCCAGGCCGTGACCATCCGGCACAAGCGCCACGTCATCCGCACCAGCGCCACCGGCCGGCAGATGGATTTGCGTTTCGACACCGACATGCATTGGGCCAACCAAAGCGGGCAAATCGTGGGCGTTTGGAACGGCAGCTTCCGGGGCAGCTATGAAAACGCCCAATATGGGGTGACACGCACCGCCACGGTGACCAACCTGACGCGCCCCTTCCTGGGCCTGGGCTTGCACCGCATTTTCGGCGCCCCGACATCCGGAAGCGTACACGTCGAAGGCTTGTTGTTCACCTTCGACCTCGTCATCGACGGCCCGACCAGCCCGGGAACGGCCACGGTTACGGTCACCCGGAAAAGCGACCAAAAAACCTTCGTGATCAAAATCGACGTGAAC
>JBGPFT010000260.1:0-3770 GCA_041483475.1 Fibrobacteria bacterium
GATAAGAACGGCGGTCACAGCCAACGCGAACTGGAGTTTGTGGGGCTGCAACTCAATGGGCAGAAAGCTGAAGATGGCATCGCTGCCGCTGGCCAACGAAATTGAAATCGTCAACACGAAGTCGATCAGCAGAGCGCAACCCGCTACCATCCCTGCAGTAGGTGACACCAGCTTGGAGGCCACCGCGTAGCCGCCGCCGCCGTTGGGAAATAATTCGATAACCTGGGAATAGGTGGCGCTGATCAGAAAGACCGTGAACACCGAACCCAAAGCCACCAGGATGGCGAGTTGGTGATGAGCCCCCAAAGCCCGAAACGCCTCCTCAGGACCATAGGCGGAACTGGATAGTCCGTCGGCTCCCAACCCCACCCAGGCGAAAAAAGCAGCCAGTGATAATCCGTGGAAAGTTCCCTTCGCCGAGGGATCGAGGGAACGCCCCAATACCCAAATCTTGAGACGTTGAAAAGGATTAAGGCGCCGTTCTTGTGGCATGCGGCACGCGGGTTACTCGGGAATCGGAATTCAAAGCGGCGGGAAATCTATTAAACCCTAGGCGTCCTCGACTTCGCAGCGCTCCGCCCAGAGCAGCGCGGTGGAATGCGCGGAAACGTCGTATCGATCCGCGAGCAGCAGAGAAAATCCACCGCCTACGGTAGCGATGTCCTGCGGCGAAGCCAAAGAGGTGTCGGCCGCCATGGCCCAACGCCAATGCGGAGGCAAATGCGGGGGATGAAAGACCTTCCCCGCGTCCTCCCCGTTCAGCAGGAGATAGAACAACGGGCCTTCCTTTTCCGGATCCAACTTGATCAAAGCCGGTTCCAGAACCGGCCTGGCGAACAGCAGGGCGGCGTGGCGCCCATCGGGCGTCTTGTCGTCCGCCAACGGACGTCCAGCCAGGTCATGGAACCGCCAGCAGCGGCCCCAAGCGCGATCAGGAACGGAGGCCCAGGCGTTGGGAACCTCCATCTTTTTCCGCCAAACCAAAGCCTCCCGGAAAAACCGCAGGAAGCCTTCCGCCTCGCCCGCCAAGGTCCAATCATGCCAAGAAACCGGATTGTCCTGGCCATAGGCGTTGTTGTTGCCGCCTTGGGTGCGCAGAAATTCATCGCCCCCCAGCAGCATGGGCGTGCCACGCGCCAAGATGGTGAGCAACAACAGATTGCGCGCTTGCCGCCGTCGCAATTCCGTCACGTCGGGGTCGTCGGTTTCACCTTCGATGCCGCAATTCCAACCATTGTTGTCGTTGCTGCCGTCCCAATTGTCCTCGCCGTTTTTCTGATTGTGCTTTTGCTCGTAGCTGACGAGATCCCGCAAGGTGAACCCGTCGTGGCAGGTGACGAAGTTGATGCCGGCCCAGGGCTCGCGCCCGGGAAGCGCGAAGGTTTCGGGCGAACCCTCCAGCTTGTCCCGCAGCGCGGGCAGCAGTCCGGATTCCCCGCGCACGAAACGGCGCGCGACGTCCCGAAAACCCCCGTTCCACTCCATCCATCCGTCCGGAAAGCGACCCAGGCCGTAGGTTTCGAGATCCCAGGGTTCGGCGATGAGCTTGACGCGGCGCAAAACCGGATCCTGGGCCGCGGTCGCGAAGAAAGCCGCATCGGGATCGAAGGGCCCGCCCGCACGCCGCCCGTGGATGGTGGCGAGATCGAAACGGAAGCCGTCGACGTGGAATTCCTCCGTGAAATAACGCAGCGAATCCAGCACCAGCCGCAAGGAGGCGATGCTGCCGAAATCGAGCGTGTTGCCGCAGCCGGTATGGTTCCAGCAATGGCGGAAAGGCGCCTCGGCGGACCCGGTCAAGGCGTAATAAGAGCGGTTGTCGAGGCCCCGCAGCGACAGGGTGGGTCCCAACTCGCTGCCTTCCGCGGTATGGTTGTACACCACGTCGAGGATCACCTCGATTCCCTCCCGGTGCAATTCGCGGACCATGAGCTTGAACTCGTCGATCTCGCATCCGGGCCGGCTCCGGCTGCCATAGGAGGGTTCCAAGGCGAAGAAGCCCGCGGTGTTGTAACCCCAATAATTATTCAATCCGCGCCGCGTCAGGAAATCCTCGGAGAACTTGGCATGCACCGGCAAAAGCTCCACCGCGTTCACGCCCAGCGCTTTGAGATGCGGGATTTTCTCGATGAGGCCGCGGAACGTTCCCGGCTCCGCCACGCCGGAGGAGGGATGGGCGGTGAAGCCGCGGAGATGGGTTTCGTAGATCACCAGCCGATCGCGCGAAAGGTCCGGGGGCTTCACCCCTTGCCAATCGAAGCGGCTCTCCGTCACCATGCATTTGGGCATGAAGGCGTGATTGGGCCGGTGATCGGGCGTCAGGTCCGCGTCCTCGCCCCCCGGGACATGGCCGTACAGCACGCCGCCTTCGTTGCGGAATGGGCCGTGGAGGGCGCTGGCATAAGGGTCGAGCAGAAGCTTGCTGGAATTGAAGCGATGGCCGTTGCGGGGATCGAAGGGCCCTTCCGCATAAAAGCCGTAAAGCGCGCCCGGCTCCAACTTGGGAACGAATCCCTTGAACACATGGCCCTGGCAGGATAGCGGCAAAACCTCGATCGGATCGGCGGCTCCTTCCCGGAACAGGGCGAGCAGCACGCTCCGGGCGTGGCGGGAATGGACGGCGAAGCGCACGCCGCCCGGCAGGACGCGCGCCCCCAGTTCCGGGGAATGGGTCGGCTCGAGAGTGAACGGCATTTGCTAAAATTTTCCTCCGCGCGTGCTCTGGAAGGGTGGCCGAGAGGTTTAAGGCGTCGGTCTCGAAAACCGATTTACGGGAAACCGTAACGTGGGTTCAAATCCCACCTCTTCCGCGCGCTTCATGCGGCACCGCCGGCCTCCTGCTCCAATCCCTTCCGGATCGCGAGGAATTCGTCGAGGTTCCCCAACAGCAAATCCACCAAAGCCGGATCGAAGTGCGTGCCGCGGTTGCGGCGGAAGTACTCCACGATGGCGTCGACGGGCCAGGGATCCTTGTACGCCCGCGCGCTGCCCAGCGCGTCGAACACGTCCACCACGGTGGTGATGCGGCTGTACAGGTGGATTTCCCCGCCCCGCAGTCCCAGGGGATATCCCGACCCGTCGAACTTTTCCTGATGCTGCATGGCCACCATGGCCCCGAGCTGCAACACCCCGAGCTTGCTGTCCTTCAGGATTTCATAGCCGGCCGAGGCGTGGGTTTTCATGATGGCCCATTCGTCCTTGTCTAGGGCGGCGGGCTTTTGCAGGATATGCGAGGGGATCATCCATTTGCCGATGTCGTGCATGGGGCATACCTGCTTGAGGAGCTTGGCTTCCTGCTCATCGAGGCCGCATTTCAACGCCAACAAATACGCGTACGCGGCGACGCGCCGCAAATGCGCCGTCAATTCCCCCTTTTCGGGACTTCTTTGCTCCCGCTTCAGATTGTACGCGGTATCGTCCCCGGCCAATCCGTCCAAGGCGTTCAACATGGAAATGGGGATGGCCGAGGTTTCACCGGCTTCCTGGCGGTTCAGGTAATACTGATCCAGTTTTTCGCCCAGCGAAGGTTTACGTTCTGGACTCCCGCCGGGCGACGGGGATTCGGATTTCACGCTGGGTCAAAAATACAATCAAGCCCGCGCGATACCGCCGGAATTAGAAGCCCAGGCTTTTGAGAACCTTTTTACCCTGGCTCTTGACCTGGGAGGCGGCCTGGTCCTTGAGCTTCTGTTTCTCCGCTTCCAACTTGGCCTGGGCCTGGGCTTTCAGTTCCTCTTCCTTTTTACGCGCCGCATCCTTGGCCGCATCCA
>JBGPFT010000261.1:0-3766 GCA_041483475.1 Fibrobacteria bacterium
AACGCTTTCGCTTCACGGGCCGTCCTCTGTCCTGGTTCATCGCTTCGCTGTGGACGGCCTGCGTATTCTCGACCTCCACTCCCGAACCTGCGTTTATTTCCACCGGCATGTCGCGCATTTTGGCCAAAGGACAGAAGACGGTAATGGGCTCCGACAACATCTACGCGAAGCCGGGTGAAGAAATGCCCCGCCCCACCGCCTTGTTCAGCTATGACTTCTTCATGGATTCCACCGAAGTCACTCAGTACCGATACCAGTCCCTAATGGGCCGTAACCCCGCTAATACCAACTTTGGACTGGGTGTAGATCTCCCGATATACGACGTTACCTTCTACGATGCGGTGTTCTTTTGCAATGCCCGCAGCAAAGCTGAAGGTCTGGACACGGTATACGGCTACATCGGTGCTCACAGCGATGCCAACGGCAGAACCTATGCCCTGGACGGCCTTGTCATCCACTATGAGTGGAACGGCTATCGGCTTCCCACGGAAGGCG
This sequence comes from Fibrobacteria bacterium, assembly GCA_041483475.1. Taxonomy (GTDB): domain Bacteria; phylum Fibrobacterota; class Fibrobacteria; order UBA11236; family UBA11236; genus UBA11236. The sequence continues at coordinate 496 of JBGPFT010000261.1, forward strand.
AATGGGAGTTTGCGGCGCGGGGAGGAGCGACTACGGTTTTTCCCTGGGGCAACGACTTCGACAGCTCCGCGGCAATGGGGACGGCTTGGTATTCGGGCAACTCCTTGGGCAAGGTTCATTCCGTGGGGCAGCTGGCGGCCAACCCTTTCGGCCTCTTTGACATGCTGGGGAATGTGATGGAATGGGTGAATGACTGGAAATCGCCGTATGCGCTCGTGACGGTTACGAACTTCCTCGGCAATAGGGAGCCCGGCCTGGTCCAAGAGCGGTCGGTGAAAGGGGGGGCGTTTTCCTATGACGGCATCCATTACCTGCGGTATTCGTCGCGCTCGGAGGTTTACCCGACTCTAAGCAGCGCGGCGACGAAGTACATCGGTTTTCGGTGCGTTCGTGGAGTCATCACCTCGGGGCAATACCTGTCCGGGGGACAGGCCCACGAGGCCACACCTCCGGTGACGGTGGATGGGGCGGCGGAATTGAACTTCTTTGGTCACAATCAAGTGAAACTGGTGTTCGTGAACGCCACGTCGGCCACCCGTACCTTGTGCTATATCGACTACTCCGAGAACTCGGTGACGGTACACGAGTTTTTGGACGACAGCACGGTGTTCACCCCGGTCATTTCCCCCGACGGAAATTGGGTGGCTTATGGGAACAGGGACGAAAGCGACACAAGGTCGGGAATAGTGAAAGTGCGGAGATTGCAGGCGGCGGGAAGTGCAGCCCAGGTTCTGGCGGTTCAAACCAGCGCCGTCATCCCCAGGTGGTTTGTGGATTCGGTATCCAGGGATACTTTCCTTGTGGTTGCGACCAACGCCAGGGACAACACCGATCCGGCTTGGAGGACGGATCAAACCTTTCGCATCCGTGTGGCGGGAGGGACGGCATCCGGGATATCGGTACCCCTTGCCTCCGGCGGATATCACGATGGACTTTCCAGTGGCGGGGCATATTTGGCCACGGGGTTCACTCGCTTGCGGCTCCGGAACTTGGTTTCGGGTGCCGAGCGCATCCTTTTCATCGGTCCTTCCAACGGGAAGGCGACGGGGGACACCTCCCAGGTGTGCAACGTGTCGCTCCATCCGGATTTTGGGCGAAGTCCGCATCTGCTCATGCTGGACTTTGGCTACCAGCTGGCCAGTGCGGTGGTGGGTCGGTCATACGGCTTGCATGCGATCTTGTTTCGGCTCGATACGAGCGGTTCGGTGGTTCGTTGGTATGGAAAGCCCCAAGGCTTCATTGCCTGGCAGGATGTAGAGTGGTCGAATCATGCGGACTATGCAGTGGCCGTGGGACAGGATCAAAGCCTTGGATATCCCGCGGTGTTGGGGGCGAACCTGGTCGATTCGACCACGGTGGTGTTGGCAAAAGGAACGAATCTGCGACAGCCAGGGATGTGGGTGAAGCCGGGGGTTTACGTTCCTCCGATTAACGACCCCGGTGTAAGAGATAGCATGGGAAGGTATAACGAACCGGCGGCCAATAGTTCGCTAATCGCTTGGTCGATGAAAATGCGGATTTTCTGGCAAAACTTGGATTCAACCGAAGTCGTATGCCTTGGTAGTTCCCATGTCAATCGGGGAATTGTTCCTTTCGCGTTTTCAAGTTTCTATGCGGTGAATCTCGGGTATGGAGGGGGGGAATTGGAGTCCATGCAGGGAATGTTGCGGAATTACATATTGCCTCATAAATCGCGCCTGCGTGCGGCCGTGCTGGAAGTGCATCCGGGAACTTTGGCCGTCCCACAAACAGAAATCACTTGGTTGCCAGGGAATGAAAGGGCCATCGGATACATTTATGACCAGACGCATGGCTTCTGGAAGGAGGGATTGCCACGCATCCTGGACAGCGTCGTTCGGGAAAGGAACCCTGTGGTCATGGATTTTCGGGGAGGGGACTGGCTCCCGTCTTCCGGTTGGGGAACGAGTCCGCCTTCTGTGGCAATGCTTGAGGCCGGAGTGGATTCGATTCGTACGGCGCGGGAAAATTTGGATTCACTAATGGCCTTGGTGGACGATCTCGCGAGGCAGGATGTTCTTTGCGCCTTGGTTGTTTTTCCCCAAAGTCCGGCGTATAAAAATACTGGGTACTACGGAAAATTCGGCCCGGCCTGGGAGTGGGGGCGCCAAATCGTCGCCGCCGTGGATTCAGCTTGCGGACTGAAGCTCAATTGCAGGTTTTTAGATGCATTTCTGGAAGGAAACCATGATTACGATTCCACGGATTTTTGGGATGAGGATCATCTTTCCATGGAAGGCGCTATTAAATTGAGCCACCGTCTCGACAGCCTGATTTTCGAAGCTATTGGCCCCCGACCTTAATCGAATCCCCCGGCAAATCCAAAATCTGCCACCCCTTGTCCCCGAAGCGGATATCGCGTTCCACGAAGGTCCAGATCACAAGCTTCTTTCCTCGCAACAGCTCTGGTTTCCGCGACAACTGCTGCCGCACCACGGTGGAGGCTCCGCCGTCATTGACGATGGAAGCCAAGGGAAACCCTAGTTCCCGCGCCACATGGGCGATGACTCCCGCGCTTTTGGGATCGTCGGTTTGATAGATGCGGGAAAAACTGTCGCCCAACCATAGAATCGGGCTGGCGGGATCGTCGCGATACGGGGCCTTCGCGGTGGAGTCCCAAACCTGTTCGGCGGCCACCCGGTCCGCGGGAAAAATTTCTTTGCGCCGTGGGATCTTGGTCATTTCCGCGATATCCCCGAAGCGATCAACCGCAATCGTTTTCAACCCATAGCGGCGGCGCAAGGTTGAATCCGGCGATGCAATCCACGCAAGATTTTTCCGCAAATCGGCGGCGATGGTTTGGGCCGCCACTTGCAGCCCTATCGGCGTCCAATGCGTGTCTCGGCGCAAATACAAAGCGCCGCCAAAAGCCGCCTTGGCAACCAACATGGCCGCATGCAAATCCACGGTAGCGATGCTTTCGCGGCGCAAAGCCTCATAGAAACGCAGGGTAGGGGATGTCGGTTGGGAAGGAAAATCGCTTCCCAGCAATTCAGGATAAACGTCGGGTTTTCCCGGAATGGGGATAATCAAAAGGTCGATACCCTTTGCCTTCAGTTGATCGCGGAAACGGCGAATGGCCACGAGCGGGTTGCGGGGGTTCACCCATTTCCCGTCCACCAAGGTGTCATAGGTATTCTCATAGAAACGGGCGTCATCGAAAGGCGGCTGCATGAGATATTCGGCGTCGGGGCGGTAAAACAACCAGTCGGCTTTTCCGCGCAAGGCTTTCGCCCCCACGTCGCGGAACCAA
>JBGPFT010000262.1:0-3765 GCA_041483475.1 Fibrobacteria bacterium
CTCAAGGTTTCAGCACCCCATTCAAGTCCGCGTACACCCCGCGCAACTGGGCCTCGGCGTCGCGGATGGAGTCGATCAATTCCTTGGCCCGTTCGAAACGGCTTTCGTCGGCCCGGTCCGAAATCGCGGCGGATTTCTCCCCCTTGGCCTTGTTGCGGCCGCGCTTGGGCCGCACCACGCCGCTGTCCTCCAGCCAATTGCGGATGGCGACGTACGAGACACCGAACTTATCCTGCGCCTGCTTCATGGATCCCCGGCCCGGATTGGCCTTGACGAAATCCAGCACTTCCTGCTTTTGCTCGGGGGTATAGCGGACTCCGCGGCCCCTCTTCTTCTCGTTCATGATTTCCGGCCCTTTCGTTCAATGCGATCAATGGAGGGGGCAATATAATTTCATCTTCCCTCGGCCAGACGCTGGATGAGAAAATCGGCGAAACCCAAGGCCCGCATGCGCTCCTGGGTTTCGGCCACGTCATAGGCCACCCGGACGATTTCCACCCGCAAGGGCGACGTGTCGCACAGGCACCAGGAGGCGAGAGGTTGGTGATCCCGGGGTTGGCCCACGCTGCCAACGTTCACCAACAGGCGCTGCCGGGATTCGCAATCATGGCTCATGGTTTCCGACACCCAAAAAGACTGATCGTTTTCCATGACGACGATGGAAGGGACATGGGTATGGCCCAGGAAACAGATCCTTCCGTCGAAAAAGGAGAAGGCGTCGATGGCGTCGTCGAAGCTGGTGATGTAAAACCAGTCGGCGGGCGAGCGCGGGCTGGCGTGGACGAAGTTCAAGGGCGCTTTCTCGGCGGTGTACGGCAGTTCGTTCAGGAAATCAATCGCCTCGGGATCGAGGGTGACCCGCGTCCATTCGATGGCCTTGCGCGCATAGGGGTTGAAGCTTTCCGAAGACTCCCGGCCCAAGGCCACGCTGTCGTGGTTTCCCAGCAGCGTGATATCGCTTTCATCGCGGATGAGGCGTACGCATTCATTGGGGCTGGGGCCATAACCCACCAAGTCGCCCAAGCATACCCGGCTCTCCACGCCATGGGCTTCCATGGATGCGAACACCTTTTTCAAGGCTTCGAGGTTGGCGTGTATGTCGGAGAAAATCCCGTAACGCAAGCGGCCCCTCTTTTCCCTTCCGGGCGAAACTCGGCTTCATTATAGCTCCCCCATCGGGGCAAAGAACGTCCGCGGTGGTTCTTGTTAGATTTTCCGGCCTTTCGGCGCCATTTGGTTCCCATCGTCTAGTGGCCTAGGACACCGCCCTTTCACGGCGGCGACCGGGGTTCAAATCCCCGTGGGAACGCCAACCCAGCCATGCTTACCTCCGATTTCGACTTCCCATTCCCCCAAAACCGAATCGCCCTGCGTCCGGTTCCACGGGGCGAAGCGAAGCTTATGGTGGTTTCGAAAAGCGGGGCCTTGCCCGGCGATTTCCCCCTGCCCGTCAAAAAGGAAGGTTGGGCATTCGGAAAGACCTCCGATTTGATCCGCATCCTGAAACCGGGTGACGCCTTGGCGCTCAACGACACCAAGGTGTTGCGGGCCAGGCTGCGGGGGCGCTTGCAAGGCGGCGGGGCCTGCGAAGTATTGCTGCTTAAACCCCGTCCCGGCTCGGAATCGCATTCGGTTTGGGAATGCCTGGCAAAGCCCGGGCGCAAATTGATACCGGGTGGAAAAGTGGAATTCGCTTCAGGATTCCATGCCGAGGTGTTGGAAATCATGCCCGAAGGGGAAAGAGTGCTCCGTTTCGGAATCGGGGGTGACGATTTCCTTACCCGCTTGGAACAGGTCGGGGAAACTCCTTTGCCGCCTTATATCAGGCGGCCGGTAGAAACGGCGGACGCGGAATCCTATCAGAGCATTTTCGCCGAAAATTCCGGATCGGTGGCCGCCCCCACGGCTTCCCTGCATTTCTCCCCGGCCATGATCGAAGACGCGCGCAATAAAGGCGTCGGCATCGTCAAGCTTACGCTGCATGTGGGCGCAGGAACTTTCCGGCCCGTGCAAACCGAAAGGGCCGAGGAGCATCCCATGCACTCAGAGGCCTATTCCCTACCCCAGGCTTCCACCGCCGTTCTGAATACCGTGCGCGCTTTCGGCGGCCGGGTTTTCGCTGTAGGCACCACGACCGCCCGCGTCTTGGAAACCTGCTCTGATGCTACTGGAATGCTGCGCCCGCAACGCGGTGAAACCGATCTCTTCATCCGTCCCGGCTATGCCTGGAAATCCTTGGACGCATTGTTCACCAATTTCCATTGGCCAAAGTCCACTTTGTTTATGCTGGTTTGCGCCTTGATGGGAACGGAAAGGGCGAAGGCGGCCTACGCGGAAGCCATGCGCAGGGAATTTCGGTTGTTCAGTTATGGAGACGCGATGTTGATTCTGTAGTTTCATTTCCTTTTTTCCGGAGACGCGCCAGCAACTCTTCCAGATTGCCCAAGCCCATGGAATAGCCTTCCTTGAACCCCATCTTGAGTTGGGCTTCGAGGTGCGCGAGCGTATCGCAGCGGATGTCATTGGCGACCAAAGTGATGCCTTGGCTTTCGGCGAAGGAATTGACCCACGTCGACCCCGTCGTGGCCGGATTCACCTTTCCGCTTTCATCGCAAAAGAAGCTCCGATACGTAAAGTTTTTCCGCGGGGCGATCTTCGTGAAGTTCTTCAATGCCCAATGCTTCTCGCCTTGGGGACCGACCATGGCATACAGCCATCGCCCGCCTTCGGAAAAATCCATGGATTTGGTTTCCGCCTTCCAGGGTTTGGGCGCCCACCATTGGTCGAGGAGTTCGGCCTCGGTCCAGGCCGACCAGACCAGGTCGAACGGAGCATCGAAGGAGCGCTCCACCTTGACGGCCAGGTTATCCTTGTCCACCGTGAAATTGAAAATCTTCCCTTGGGTCATTCTTACAGGCCCCTAGTGCCGGAGTACGACATGGGTCGCCTTCTCTGACGACACGTGTTCGACGCACTTGTATCCCAAAGCCCGCAAGTCGACTCCCTCGAAAAGCCGCTCTCCTCCACCCAGCAGGATTGGAGAGATGGCGAAATGCAACTCATCAATGAGGCCGGCACGAAGGTACTGCTGTATGGTGTGGGCCCCACCCCCAATGCGCACATCCATCCCGTTGGCTGACTTGCGCGCCTGGTCCAGCGCTTCGTGAATGCCGCCCGTGACAAAGTGGAATGTGGTGTTGCCTTCCATCTGAATGGGCGAGCGGGCGTGATGAGTCAAGACGAAGACCGGAACATGGTAAGGCGGGTTCTCCCCCCACCAACCTTTCCAGTTCATGTCAGGCCAGTCCCCGCGAATCGGTCCGAACATATTCCTTCCAAGAATCCATGCGCCGACGTTCTTGAAACCCCGTGCGGCGAAGTCGTCATCGATCCCCGTTGTGCCACCGTCGGCGCCAAATAGGTTACGCTGGAATGTCTGCGTCGGAAATAACCACTGATGCAACTCTGGCCCTCCCACCCCAAGCGGATTATTGATGTCTTGACTCGGACCGGCTCCATATCCGTCAAGTGAGATGGTAAAGCTCTCTACTCGTACTCGTGTCATTTTCATACCTCGATTTGGATTGACGTCTAAATCTGCCTAGACTGATCAAACTAAAATATTGAGCGCGCGCCTTTGCGACTGACCTAGACGAACCCGCAATGCGAAGCATGAACCATGCCCGCGCGGCCCCGGCTGGCGCTTGTTGCATGCGCCGCAGGCCAAGGGTCGGCACGGCCCGCAGAGTGCCCCCACATACGAAG
>JBGPFT010000263.1:0-3760 GCA_041483475.1 Fibrobacteria bacterium
CGCGCGATCGCAACCCCCTGGCCTCATGGTGTTTGTGCGACACCGAGAAGATGACGGTGGAAATCGTGCGCGTGGCCTACGACATCAGCAAGACGCAGGCTTCCATGCGCCAGCTCGGCATCGCGGATTTCCTCATCAACCGTCTTTCGGAAGGACGATAGTCGCTCACCTCGATATGCCCCGAAGGGCTACTCGGTGAGCGAGCTTCCCGGTCGCCATTTTTACACTTTGTAATCCATGAGCCGACTGAAAGCATTAGCGAGGGAGTCGTTGCTATACGGGATTTCCTCGCTGCTCAGCCGGTTCCTAAACTTCCTCCTCGTCCCTTTTTACACCCATGTGCTAAGTCCCGCCGAATTCGGGATCAGCAACATCGTCTTCGCTTTGGTCGCCTTCCTGAACGTCGTTTATCAGGCCGGTTTCGATTCCTCCTATCTGCGCCTGGCGCATGACGCCGACGACGCAGAGCGCCCCCGCCTGTTCAGCACCGCCTTCTGGTCGCAGGCGGGTATCAGCCTACTCCTGACCGCCCCGCTGCTTTTATCCGCGGCTTGGATCGGAGAGGCCTTCCGCATTCCCGTCCAAAACCACGAATTGCTCGCCTGGGCCGCGCTGATCCTGGCGCTGGATACTTTGAGCGTGGTGCCCATGGCGCATCTCCGTTACCAGCATAAGGCCCGGCGCTTCGCCTTGATCCGGCTGGCTAACGTGGCGGTGAACATCGGCGGGAACCTGCTGTTCGTCCTTCACCTGCACCAGGGATTGCGCGGCATTTTTCTCGCCAATGCCGCTGCCAGTTTTTTCACCTTGATCCTGCTGCTCCCGACTTTCGTGGGAAACCTGCGCCCCGCCTTCGATCGGGATCGCTTGCGGGTTTTGCTGCGCTTCGGGCTTCCCTTCGTTCCGGCCGGCCTTTACGGCATCGTCAACGAAATGGCGGGAAGATTGTTCCTCGGCCGCCTCCGCCCTTCCGATTTGGAGCGCCTGTATCCCGGCACGGGCTGGGACGTGCTGCATCTCACCGGCCTTTTCTCGGCGGCGTGGAAGTTCGGGGTTTTCGGCCTCCTGCTGGTGCAGATGTACCGTCTGGCCTGGCAGCCTTTTTTCCTCCAACACCAGAAGGACGCGGACGCGCCGGCCTTGTTCGGCCGGGTATTGCGGGCGCTGTTGCTTTTCATCGGCGCCTGCGGTCTTTTCCTCATGCTTTTTCTCGACAAGGTGGTTTCCTTCCCCATCGCGGGAAAAACTTTGATCGCCCCGGCATTTTGGGCCGGCCTTCCCATCGTCCCGGGAGTGCTTTTGGCCTATGTGCTGCAGGCCTGGTTCGTGCATTTCACCTTGGGCGTCTATATCGCCAAGCAAACCCGCGCTCTCGTGTGGATCAACGGCGCGGGCGCGGCCGTCACCGTGGCCCTGAACCTGGTTCTCATTCCCTACTTGGGGCTTTGGGGCGCGGTGTGGGCGGCAGTAGCCTGTTATGCGATCATGGCTTTGCTCATGACCCGGAAAAGCCAAAGTCTGTTTCCCATCGAATTGAATTGGCGGCGTCTTGTCCCCATTTTGATTTGGCTGGTCCTTTGTTTCTCCGCCGGCTTTTGGGTGCAGTCGCGCCCCGACCTCGCCCTTGGCCCGCGCTTCTGTTTGCTGCTGGCCGGTTTGGCCCTTCCGTTTCTCCTGGGCGCGATTGGACCCGAGGAGCGCCGGGCCCTGTTCCATCTTCGCAGCCGCTTTACCTGAATCCGGGAAAAGGAGGAAACCATGAAATATTTATTGGCGCTGATTTTTCCCATACTCGCGGAGGCAACCGTGACGCTGCAATTACAAACTTCCACGAAACGGGAAGGTGCGGAAACCATGGTGACCGCGCGGCTCGCCAATTCTGGGACCCAACCGGTGCGGGTTTTGACCGACGAATTTTTCCACCTCGTATCCACGCGGCTCGTCGATGCCCGTGGCAAGGAAATTCCCTGCACCGATGGCCGAGCCGTGCGAGGCATGGCGATGCCTCCCGATACCGCCAAGAGCGTCGAATTGAAACCCGGACAAGGTGTGGAATTGATGGTCTTCGACCTGATTTCCGTTAGCGCCACGGCCATGGCCGGCGATCTCTCATGGGAATTGCAGAACCATTCTTCGGAAACGCTTTGGCTCGATTTCACCTACTCGGTAAGCGCGGAAGCCGCGCAACAGGCGGAAAAATTGAACGCCGCGAAAGTCATTGTGGGCGAGTGGAAAAGTGTTCCTACTCCAGTGCGCATCGCCAAGTGGACTGTGCCGGAGATGACCATGGCGTTGGGAACGCATCATATCGTGGACCTTCCGGATTTGCTGCCGAGGGTGTCTGAGATATTGCGGACCAGTCCAGATTCCATTGCCCGGGAATGGGCGGCGGTTTCACTCGGCCAGGCGAAATATGCCGCCGGGTTAGCCGTGTTGACCGCTTCGCTGGCGAAGGATAAAGTTCGCGATGTGCGCTTGGCCTGTGTCGGAGCGCTCGCGGAGATAGGTACGAAGGCAACCGTCGCGGCCTTAAGCGCGGCAGCAAAGGAGGACTCCGATGATCTCGTGCGCAAACGCGCGGAGGATGCCTTGAAGCAGGGCGTTAAAACTTCACGCGGCAATTGAAAGCGGGGGAGCGAGCATCTCCCTCGGGGCTTGCAAACCGAGCAATCGGAGAACGGTGGGAGCAACCGTGGTGAGGCTTACCTTTTCCGGGTGCACCCATCCGATTTTGCCCGGTTGGCGAATCCAGAAAATTCCATCCGGGTGATGGACTCCGTACATGACGTCCGGAACTCCGTAGAAGTAATCATTGAAAGGAGCCTGTTCGCCGCTGCCGTCTTTCCTCATCAAGGTGCCGTCCGGCTGAGGAGTGAATAGGGCGCAGTCCAGGAACAAATCGCGGCCCTTCGGTCGGACCCATAGGATCTTTTGATCCCCGATCGACAGGGATTCGAATTTCCGGGCGGCATCCCGCATTTCCTCCTCGGAAGCGAATTGCAAATAGAATTGGCGCGCCATCAGGGGGCTGACCGAATGGGGTGCGGTCACGCCAGCGAAACGCGCCAGTTTTTTGTATTCGCGCGGGCGATAGAACAATTTTCGGCCCTCTTCGTCGGCGGTAGGATAGGCGTGTTGGCTCAAGGCCGTGCAGAGGACCAGCGTCGTATGTTCCCCAGCCAGTTTCAGAAATCGTGCGATCAGATCATCCATCCGCTGGTACCCATAGAGGATCGCCGGACCGTATTCGGACAGTTCCTCAGGGCTGCTCGGGATGGGAAACCGCTCGGGTTCCATGTACTTCCAGAAACGGTGCTGGACATAAGCCGTGCTGTTGGAAAAGAAAGTCGCGAAATCGGGCGCGATCTTGCGATAAACGTGGGAAAAAAGATCGAACTGGAATCGATCGAGGAGCGCGGCCCTTTTCCAACGATTCCGCCTTCCCCGCTCGGAAAGAAGTTGCCGGGCGGAGGACGCTATCGTTCCTGCAGAGAGTCCGTGCCGCATCATGAAGCCCAGGAATTTCGCGTAGTCCCCGGAGTTCAGGGCCATCCTTTCCCGCGTGTGTTCCTGGACATTCGACTGCACGAAACGGAGATAAGGGGACAAGAAACCGGGCTGGGGCGGTATTTCACTGGACCAGGGATCGGGAAGAAAATATCCGTTGATTTTATTTCGGACGTTGGAATTCATACTCCCGCATACCCAAACCTTCAACCCCGCGTCGGAAGCGATGTCCCAAATCCGGGGCTTATCGCAC
>JBGPFT010000264.1:0-3751 GCA_041483475.1 Fibrobacteria bacterium
CACACCGACGAGCATCGCGGCAAACCCGGCCGGTACGTCCTGTTGGGCTCCGCGGCTCCCACCTTGGTGAAGGGAGTTTCGGAAAGTCTGGCCGGGCGCGTCGGCATTATGGAAATGACGCCATTCCGCTGGGAGGAGGTTTCCGGGACCAACCGGAGCCTGGAAACCCTGTGGTTCCGGGGCGGATTCCCGGATCCATTTCTGACGCGTTCGGATCCATCGCGCTGGGATTGGTTCGAGAGCTACACCCGAACCTTCATCGAAAGGGATTTGGCGTCCTACGGCGTGTCGGTTTCCGGGCCCCGGATGCGGAAAATCCTCATGATGCTGGCGCATTCCCACGGCGGCATCTGGAACGCCTCGCAATTGGCGGCTTCCTTGGGAGTCAGTTATCACATGGTCAACCACTACGTGGACGTCCTGGAACAAACCTTCCTGGCACGTCGCCTGACTCCCTATTACGCCAATATCGGAAAACGCCTCGTGAAAAGCCCTAAGGTGTACTTGCGCGACTCCGGCCTGTTGCATTATTTCCTGGGAATCCAAAATCAGGAAAGCCTGGGCGTCCATCCGGGCCGGGGCGCGAGTTGGGAGGGATTTGTCCTCGAGCAATTGATCGGCGCCCTAACGCAGCATAGGCCGGGTGCCCAATTCCATTATTGGCGAACTCAGGCGGGCGCAGAGGCGGATTTGCTCGTGGACACGGGATCGCGCCTGGTGCCGTTTGAGATCAAACTGCACGGCGCTCCCGGCCTGGGTGATTTCAAGGGCATGGCGACTTGCATGGCTGATTTGAAAATCAAGGCCGGATACGTCCTGTGCCCGTGCCGTGAGGACTACCACCTCGGACCCTCCATCACGGTTTTGTCGGCGGAAAAAATCCTTCGGAATCCTAAAAGATTGGCGGAGTTGGTTTCCTGAATAGAAAAAATCCGGGATTTCTTGAAAATCCAGAGGGTTATGCGAATTTTCGCCGAATTCGCCGCACCATCCCGCCCCGATCCAATTAGGATAATGATATGGGAAAGGACACCATGATCACCGTCACCGGTCTGCGGCGGCAATTGCTGCGCATCCAGAAGGAAAGCTACCGGCGCAAGCTGCGGGAAGCGCGCCTGACCTTGGAGGCTTCGCCGGCCGTGACGCGCTATGGACGGGAATACCAGCGTTCCGTGCGCAGCTATTCCGCGATTTCGTCCTGGCCTGAGGTGATGCGCAAGGTGGCGGCCGCCGATGTGATTTATCATGGCGATTACCATCCCTTGCGGCATTCCCAGCGCTGCATCCTGGCCATGCTGCAGGAAGCCTCGGAAAAACGGTCCCTCGTGCTGTGCCTGGAGATGTTCCACGGCGCCGACCAGAAATGGGTGGACCTGTACATGGCGGGGGAGATGGAGGAAAAGGATTTCCTCCGGCGCATACGCTATGCCGAGAAATGGACCTATAACTGGAATCCGTGGAAACGCATCCTCGACTTCTGCCGCGAGCGACGCGTCCCCGTGTTGGGCATCAATTTCGAAACCGGGAATCCGGAAACCTCGCTGGCCGAGCGCGACGCCTATTCGGCCCGGGTGATCGGACAGGCCCTGATACGCCACACCGGATCCCTGGTCTATGTCGTGGACGGGGATTTCCACGTGGCGCCCGGCCATTTGCCGGCCGAGGTGGCAAAACGCGTCGCGCCTTTGGGCTTGAACCCGGGAAAGGTGATTCTCCACCAGAACGCCGAAAATCTTTATTGGAAACTGGCCAAGGAAGGGCATGAAGAGGCCGAGGTATTGCAAATCGGGGAGGATTCCTTCTGCCTGATGAACACCATGCCCACCACCAAGCTGCAAGCCTATCTCGACTGGCTGCATTACGCCGAGGAGGGGGAATACCGGGTGCGGGGAAATTGGGCCGAGCTTTCCGGCGAGGATTACCTGGCCCAAATCCATTCCATCGTCAAGGATTTGGATCGATTGATGGGATTCGGATTTCCCCAGGAAAAATTGTCGCGGCTGACGGTGTATTCGAACCGCAACCTGGATTTCGCCCAGGTGATCGCGCTGCATCCCGCGATCAAGACGGAATTGCCGCGCATCGAGGGGAAAATCCACCGGGGCGAAGGCTTCCTGCTCGAAATCCAGGACTCCGGGGAGCCGGCCTATGTCATTTACCTGCAAGCCGCGAACATCAACCAGGCCGCCGAGGAGGCCACGCATTTCGTCAACTGCGTACTGAGGGGACCGCTTTCCCGATCGCTTTCGTCCGCGGATCGCTTCTACCGGGAAGCCATGACCGAGGCGCTGGGGTTTTTCGGGTCCAAGATGATCAATGAGCGCCGCAAGGCGGTTTCCGAATGGTCGCTGCGGAATTTCCTCGGCCAGGCCCGCAAGGACGAGGGCGGAGGCCGCGATCGCGCCCGCATGGCGCGGGTGGGGCGATTCCTGCTTCAGCACCATCACCTGGAGCGGCGCGAGGCGGCGTTCGGGGTTTTCCGCCGCAAGTTCGGCCCTTTGTTCGCGGCCCGGGGCGGCTTGCCCCATGCGGCGGCCACCCAGCTTGGATACATGCTGGGCAGCAAGTTGTTCTACGCGGTGAAGAAGGGCTATTTGCCGCTGGTGTTGATCCGGGACTTGTTCCGCCGGTCTTTCGAGCATCCGGGCGAAGCTTTCGGCGTGTACATGGATTTATCCCGGCGCCTGCAGCGCCTGCACACCGATCATGGCCGCGCCTCGTTGGAAGCGGAGCGATCGCTGTCGGCGGCATAACTATTCTTTCCGAATGCGGGTTTTTGAAAACAGGATGGGGGTGACCCAACTCTTCGCCTTGATCTTTTTTTCCTTTTCCTTCCTCTTTTCCGAATCCAAGCTATGCCTTGCCCTGTTTTCCAAGCGCCAATCGCTTTGGCCCGCCTTGGATTCCGCCGCGCGCCGCGACTCCGCCCGCCTTGGCGTGCTGCCGGTTTATCTCGAACGCTACGCGGAAAGCAAGCCTTGCGATTCCTGCCACCGGCTTTCCGAGGATGGGATGGAGTTTTTCCTGGGCAACGCCTTGCTCCGGATTTTCACCGCGGCCTGGCCGGGCCGCGAGGTGGAATTGGCTGCGCCGCATTGGGAATTGCTGCGTTCCCGCGGCGTTGAATTTCCCCGCGATCTCGACAGCTTGAATTTGCCTTGGGACGGATGGGTCGGAGGCGAAGAGCCGCTGATCTACCGCCCCCGGGAATTCATGGCGGCGAAAACGGACAAGTCCCGTCTCGACAAAGTTGCGGGCGCTTTGGGGTTTTCCCATGTTTTCGTGGTGCGGGGGTTTCGCGTCGAGGTAGGGCCCAAATTCCGGGACGCGCATACGGGTTCTCTGCGCTGGAGTTGGCGCGGGGCGCTGTACAATGCTTCCGAGGGGCGCTTCGAATGGGCTGTGGATTTTTCGGAAGATCGTTCCCTCATGGATCTCGACGACGATTTGGAGCCGGGCCTGACCAAGGTGTTGGGGGATGAAATACGGAAGCTGCCGGCGGAGTTGGAAGCTTTACTGGGGCGGGAGCCGAGGTAAGATCACCGCAGGGACGAAACCCGGATCTTCGGGTATGACCAGTTGTATTGCAACGGGGCTTCGCCCAGGGCGGATTCGAGGACGGGAACCAGCGCCTGGGAAACCGTGACGGCATCCGGGGACAAGGGACGATGGTAACGGAATAAAAAGTTTCCGTTTTCCGGCTCCCAGCGCACCGAAACCGGAATCATCACCGCCCCCCGCGCCCGCATCC
>JBGPFT010000265.1:0-3725 GCA_041483475.1 Fibrobacteria bacterium
CAACACCGCCGTCATAAACGCCGCGCTCATCGAAACCGCAGTGTGCAGGATGGCCATGGAATCCTTCCAATTCCGCATCAGAAGAAGTAACCCAGCCTGAACATGAAATACCAATCCTTGGGAGTGGTGAAAGCCTCCGCAGTGCCGCCGGATGAGTTGATATAGCCGGTTGCCATCGGGCGCGGGCGGTAATGATCGTCCGCTATTTGTCCGGTGAAACGAATGTGCTTTCGCACCGTCTTTTCCATGAAAAGGGACCATTTCCAATTGTCCCTCGTGGAATCGGCATAACTCAGGGGCACTGGCGATGGTATCTGGCGATCCTCGATGGTCCAATCCGCCACCATATTCAAATTCCCGATGTTGCCGAGATCGTCGCGATAGCGGGAACCGTACCATTCCACTTCCAAGGAGAGATAATCCAGAATTCCAAAAGCGGGGATATTGAGCCCGGCCATGACGGGGATGCGCCGGCTCATTTTATCGTAGAACTTTCCGTAATTCTTCACTCCCAGCAGCGCCGCCTCTCCATACAATTTGAAATCGTTGGGGCCTAGAGAGCCTATTCCCAACAGTGATTTTAAATCCAAGCTGAACATACCCATGAGCTTAATGCCCTGATGGGTGTAATAAACGATGCGAGTGGTATCCATGAGATACTGGGTAGTATCCAAGGGATTCTTTATGGGTACTCCCGCTCCGTCCCGCGCAGTATCGCTGGTGACTTCCATATTCCCGGCATTCCCTCCCTGTCCGGGCAGATGGCCGGGGGTTTCCAATTTAGAGTTATAGGGAATAAGGCGGTAAAAGTTGGCGCCGGCTCCGATTTCCAGGGCGCCAAAAGCCTTGAACTTGGCCAAGTAGGCCAAGCTCCAATCCAAGGTGGGAGGAAGATCCTGCTCATTCATGAGAATAAGATCATGGCTGAAATTACCCGCGGAGTGATGGAGCTTCACCCCCAGGACATTGCTCTTGGTCGTATCCACGCTGAAATCCCGGAAGCCTCCGAATAAAAGTCCGGGATAGACGGGCCCACGGAGCAGATAAAGCCCCAAATTCTTTTCGTCCGGGGCGTAGTTATACGCGAAATTTCCCAAAGTGAGGCTGAACCAAGGCGCGCTTTTTTCGCCTTGATAATAAGTCATGCGCGCCTGGGTGATGTAGCTCTTGAACAGGGAAATCGGCATCAATGAAGCCTGACGGCCACCGTTGGTTCCCACCCAGCTGGTTCCCAAAGTATGGGTGACCTGATAGGTTCCGAATCCGATTGCGCCTTCCACATTGCTGCCTAGCGCGGCGATGATCGCGAATTCGGCGCCCGAGCTCTGCATCCAACTCCCATCCACATTGACGGAAGTGGCCGATCCAGCGCTGGAGCCAGCGTTTGTCGAATCCGTGGATTTCATAATGCGACCCGCATCCGTCCAAGCTTGACCGTGAATTTGGATGGGGATTTCATCGCTCCAAGCGCTATTGATCCCGGCCAATGCGACTGCGGCTAGAAAAACCCCACTTTTCATAGGAAAGCCCAAAGAAAATCCGTTCCGATGGCGTTTCATGAGTCGTGCCGAAACCTAAAAACATGGCGTCGAGTGTCAAGGGGAAAATCCGCGCTCGACGGGCATTTAAAAAAACGCGGGGGGTTTTTACACCCCCCGCGAATGAAAGCTCTCCCCAACGCGGTTATTCCGAAACCCTGCTCACACGCTGGAATTCTATGCCGCGAGCCGTTTTAACTTCCATGAACAACAGGCCGCGCGCCTTGGAGGAAAAAGCGTACTTGAAATTGCCCGCCGGTCCGGAAAATTTTTCGACGACCCGTCCGTTCATGTCGCTGACCGTGATCACATGGCTGAGATCCAAAGTCCCCATCAAAGCTCCGAATGTGGACTGGATGCCATAATGCAGACGCCCCATCGGCGAGATCGAAACAACCCCGGTAGGATTTCCCAGGTTATCCAAAGGGCGGATCATGATGTTTTTGTACCAGTTTCCCCCTGGGAAGCGTCCGCCGCCGTGAACCTGAAGAGCGATCCAACTCGGGGGATCCGTATGCACCAAGGAATCGGTCCAAAGCGGCACCCAGACGGTAGCCCCAGATCTTCTCATAAAGCAATCCATATGCACTTTGGTGGCAGCCGTCATACCTCCATAAAACTTGATTCGCACCTGATTCCACCCAGCCGTATTCCAAAGCGTCACCCAATTCGCCTGGGTGCATCCGCCGACTGAACAGCCGAAAGAAGCAGGCCCACCGGGATAGGCGTTCGACCAGGCGGTCCACCCGATATTGCCCGCGTTTCCAGGGATGGTCAAAGTGCTGGCATTTCCATTAAAAGCGGAGGGGCGTATGTCACGACCGGTATAACCCCCTTCTCCCCAAACCCCGCCAAACGCGCCAGCCCCGATGTAATCCAAAGTTGTCTGATAAGCCGCGCCGGTTAACGACGTGCGATTAAACAGCCCCCCATCATCGCCATAGGTTGGCCACATATCAAATACAATTTCATAGTTCGCGTATTTTTTATGGGTGGCCAGGAGTCCGCCCGTATTTCCGTTTCTTTGCGTCGAATAAATCGCGGTGTTGGTCGCGCTGATACGCCAAATGGCTCCGTTCACGCGATCCGCGCTGGAATGGCCCGATTGGCAATCCTGCCACCACCCTTTGAATGTAGTGCCATCAAATAGGGAAAAATAGGTCCCTTCGGAGTTAACGATGGGAGGGGCCGCAACCGTGTCGATTTGATTGGCGGCAGAGGTATCAATGGAGCAAAGCTTATCGCCGGTTGTCGGTATGGGGGTAGGTTGAGCCCAAACCCTCCCCGTACCCGCCAAGGCCATTGCAAAAACCACCGCCGAAACGGCTGTCTGTTTGATATTGAACACGGTTCCTCCCGGTATTGGGTTCATCATTTAGGCACCTCTGCCCGGTTTCGTTTACCCACGCCAATAAATCTAAAGCCAAAACTGGTTTCGTAAAGAGAATTTCTGCGCAATTCATCCTAAATTTTACCGAAATCTCCTTAAAGGTGCTTACCATTCGTGTACCCCATGCCTTCCTGATGCCCTTTTGAAGTTTGCATTTTGCCGTTTTTACCCATGTTCCGCCTCATTTTCCGCGCCATCACGCTCCTTAGCCTCGTTGCAGGAATTTTGCTGTGGAAATCCGGCCTGACGCCGGAAAGACTTCCCTCCGGGGCCGCCGGATGGCTGGCGGCCTATTTCGACCTGTTTCATGATCCGGTGGCATCGACGGCTTTGCTGGCCGCCTGCTTCCTTTTGGCCGCGGCCGCAGCCTGTGTAACCGAGCTGTTACTGGCCTTGGTTTTCTCGGCCCTGTCGGCGGCGATTTCCTTGCTGTGTCTGATCGGCTTTATCGGCGCCCGTTTTCCGCTCTTCGCCGCTTATATGGAGCATCTTTTCCGGTAAATTCTAGACTTCAATTCCCTCCCCCGGAGTATCATGTCCAAGCTCAACAAGTACAGCGCGCGTCTCACCGAAACCATTTCCCAACCCGCTTCCCGGGCCATGCTGCACGCCGTCGGCCTCAGCGACGAAGACTTGCGGAAGCCCCAAGTGGGCGTGGCCAGCATGGGCTATGACGGCAACCCCTGCAACATGCATTTGAACGATTTGGCCGGACGCATCAAGCAAAGCTTGAGGGATGAAGGGATGGTGGGACTGATGTTCCATACCATCGGCGTCAGCGACGGCATTTCCATGGG
>JBGPFT010000266.1:0-3715 GCA_041483475.1 Fibrobacteria bacterium
GACTTGCGACTGATGATTCGCGGAATTACAGTTGTAAGTGTTCAATACCTAGGAAAGGAAATCCACCATGAACCGATTTTCACGTAATCATATGCTGGTCGGATGTCTATTGCTCGTTTCCGTATCTCTGCAGGGCTGCTACGGTCAGTTCGCCCTGACCCACAAGCTCTATCAATGGAACGGGACCTTGGGAGACAAATGGATTAATTCCATAATGATGGTGGCTATGGCCATCGTTCCGATTTACGGAATCGCCATTTTGGCCGATGGATTGGTGCTCAACACCATGGAGTTTTGGACCGGGAAAAACCCCGTGACCATGGGACCGGAAGAACGCGAAACCGCGGGAGTGGTTTATGTACCGGAGCAGCACGCATGGTTCGTCGAATTCCAAGGTGAAAAACGCAAAATCGCGGACCAGGACGGGGAAGTCTTGACCCTGCTTTACCCCGATGGGCGCAAGGAAAGCGTTACGCGCTAATATGTCCGGACATTCGAAATGGGCGACCACCAAGCGTAAGAAAGCGAAAATCGATTCTGCGCGGGCCAAAGTCTTTAACCGTATCCTGCGTGAAATCACGGTGGCCGCCCGGATGGGCGGCTCGGATCCCGAGGGCAATCCCCGCTTGCGCTCCGCCATTCTGAAAGCCAAAGCAGCCAATATGCCGGCCAAGAACATCGAAACGGCCGTGGCCAAGGGCGCCGGCGAATTGGAAGGCGTGCAATACTCGGAAATCACCTACGAAGGATACGGCCCCGGGGGCACAGCGGTGCTGGTGGATACCATGACGGACAACCGCGTCCGTACCGTGGCAGAACTTCGCAACATTTTCACGAAAAGCGGCGGCAACCTGGGCGAGGCCGGATCGGTAGCCTGGATGTTCAAGACCAAAGGCGTGATCACCTTGCCCAAGTCCGCCATCGCCGAGGAAACCCTGTTCGAATTGGCCACGGAAAAAGGCGCCGAGGACTTCGATGCCGAAGGCGACGAATATGAAATCAAGGCGGATCCCGCGCATTATCACGGCCTGGTCGACGTTTTGCAGAAGCGGGGCCTGACTCCCAGCAGCGCCGATATGGCCAAGGTGGCCGAAACGCCGATCAAAGTAACGGGCGAAACCGCCGAAAAAGCGCTGCGGCTTTTGGAAATGCTGGACGATCACGACGACGTGCAGAGCGTGCATACCAATGCCGAGTTCGATCAGAAAGAATTGGAGAATCTGTGACGGGCGCGGCCGCGTGATCGCCATGGGAGTGGATCCGGGCACGGTTTTGACCGGATACGCTTTTCTGGAGGAGCGCGGAGCCCGGCTCGCGGTGCTGGAATACGGCGTGGTGCGCAACCGGCCTTCCGATCCCCTGCCTTTACGGCTGGAAAAAATCCATCGCGAGTTGCGCCTGTTGATGGAAAATTATCGGCCCGACGCCATGGCCCTGGAATCGGTTTTCTACGCCAAATTCGTCCGCTCGGCTTTAGTGCTGGGGCATGCCCGCGGTGCCATCATGGTGGCGGCGGGGTCGTTGGGCATTCCGGTGGCGGAATACGCCCCGCGCCTGGTCAAGCAGGCCGTGGTCGGCCGGGGCGGTGCCTCCAAGGAACAGGTGGCGTCCCTGATGAAAACCCATTTGCAATTGCGCGAAGCCCCGAAACCGGCCGATGCCGCCGACGCCCTGGCCATCGCTTTTTGCCATTTGCTGCAAAGCCGGCGCAAAGCATTGCTTTCCTCCGTCGCAGGCAGGGTCGCATGATCGAGTTCATCCGCGGCAAAGTGGCTTCCAAATCCGGCGAGGGAGGAACCCACCTCATCATCGACGTAGGTGGAGTGGGTTTGGGCGTCGAAGTTTCCGCGCGCACCGCCGAAAAACTTCCCGCCGTCGGCGAAACCGTGGGATTACCGGCTTATCTCCAAGTGCGCGAGGATGCGCTTGACCTCTACGGCTTCAGCGACGCGGCGGAAAAGACCATGTTCCTGAAGCTGATCGGGGTATCGGGCATCGGTCCGCGCCTGGCTTTGCGGATTCTTTCCTCGGCCACCCCCGCGCGGCTGGCGGCTTCCATCCTGGAAGGGGATGTGCGCGCCTTGACGGCGCTGAAGGGCGTGGGTAAAAAGACCGCCGAAGTGCTCATCGCTTCGCTGCGCGCGGCGGTTTCAAAAATGGCATTGTCCACCGATCCTGAATCCGCTCCTGGAATCCCGGCCCCGGGCGGGCCCTTGCGCGATGCGATGCGGGCCCTGGTCGCCCTCGGCGTCAAGGAAATCCAGGCGCAGGAAGCGGTACAAAAGGCCGCGCGCAAGCTGGGCGAAGGCGCCGAAACCGGCCGCCTCATCGCTCAGGCTCTGCAGGAGGTGTGAATGCCTGAACGCATCATCGCCCCTGAACAGCTCGGCGACGACTCCGAAGGCGACGTCAGCCTGCGGCCCGCGACTTTGGACGAGTTCGTGGGACAGGAAAAACTCAAGGAAAGCCTTTCCGTTTTCCTGGAGGCGGCCCGCAAACGACGCGAGCCCATCGATCATATCCTGCTGGCCGGCCCGCCGGGACTGGGCAAAACCACCTTGGCCCATATCGTGGCCCGCGAAATGGGGGCCAATCTCAAAATCACTTCGGGCCCGGCCTTGTCGAAACCCTCGGAGCTGGCGGGCTTGCTCACCAACCTTGAGGTCAATGACGTGCTGTTCATCGACGAAATCCACCGCCTGGGACGCGTGGTGGAGGAATTCCTCTACCCGGCCATGGAGGATTACCAGATCGACATCATGCTGGAGTCGGGACCTTCGGCCAAGAGCATCAACCTGCCGTTGAAGAAATTCACGCTCATCGGGGCCACCACCCGCACGGGCATGCTGACCTCTCCCCTGCGCGATCGTTTCGGCTTGAGCTTCAGGTTGGAGATGTACAGCGAGGAAGAGATGAAACGCATTCTGCGCCGTTCGGCGAAGCTGCTGAAAATGGATCCGACCGAGGAGGGAATTGAACTGTTATCGGCGCGTTGCCGCGGCACGCCGCGGGTGGGAAACCGGGTGTTGCGGCGTTGCCGCGACGTGGCCCAGGTGAAAGGGGCGAAGCGCATCGACGCGGTCATCGCGGCCAGGACCCTGGAAATGCTGGGCATCGACCCGCAAGGTTTGGACGAGATGGATAGAACCATCCTCAAAACCATTATCGTGAAATTCGAGGGCGGTCCCGTGGGACTTTCCACCTTGGGCGCCTCCATCGGCGAAGAGGAGAACACTTTGGAGGAGGTTTACGAACCCTACCTACTCCAGATCGGATTTCTGAAACGAACCGCGCGCGGCCGCGTGGCCACGGCGAACGCGTACCGGCATTTGGGGCTGATTCCGCCGGCTCCGACTCAGTCGGAATTGCTTCCCTAAGCTTCTTATTCAGTGCTATATTAGACATACTATTTAGTACGGAGGAGTCATGGCCATCCAATTCAGCGAAGACATCCGCTCGGTAACCGATCGCGCTCCAATTGCGTCCGGCCGATCCAAACTCGTCCGGCTTGGGAGCGTCGTAACCAAACGAGCGGACCGTCCCGTATGCCCGAATGGAAGTCTCCCAATACGAGAAGACAAGGTCACCCGGGGCGACTTCCTTCATGTTGTCGTAGAAACGGTTTTGGCTCTGATTCGAGTTTCGCTTGGGCGACCACAGATACCCGCCAGCGATCTCATGGCGGTGGGTCTGCTTCTGGTTGACCCACCAGTAC
>JBGPFT010000267.1:0-3710 GCA_041483475.1 Fibrobacteria bacterium
CCGTGAGATGGAAATTGCGGAAAACCCGGGGGAGTTGGCGGAACACCTCGATGGAAAAAATCGCGAACTGCCAAATCCCATCAAAAGCACGCAGAACCCCCCGGCCCAAAAGGAGAATACGTTCGTCGGTGGTAAGCAGCCAGCGCATAAGTCTCAACGCGTCAACAAATCCCCATAATACCATTCGAGATGGCGCCTTTGTTCGGGCGACAACCCCAAGCCGAGCGACTCGGCCTGTCGGCGCTTCAATTCGCGGAATAGCCCCTCTCGGGAAGGTTCGGCGGCCTCGGTGGACGACCGTAAAACCCCGCGAAAGGCTTCGGCTTCGCGACGCCTGTCTTTCCCCCGCTCTTCCAGAGCATTCGCAGCTTCCAATAACCGGGTTTGAAAGCGATCCTGCCGTCGTTTCACCTCCTCCACATCGACCCGCCCGCGCAACGCGCTTTCCAGGTCTCGCGCCTCCTCGGCCAATTGCCGCAACTTGCGGGCCGCGCCGCCGGCATCGCCTTCGGATTCTGCCATGCGCTCCAAAGCTTCTCCGACTTGCTGTTGCGACCCGGCCGCGCCCGATTTCCCTGAGGAACCGGGAATCCGACTGCTTCCTTCCCCACGTTCGCCGGAACCTCCTCCTCCGCCCGGAGCCGATCCGGGATTGCGACCCTGCATAAAAGATCGGAGTAAATCCTGCGTGGCCTGATTCACGGCCATCTGTTTCCCCGAAATCCCCCGCAGTCGGCCCGAAAGCCCCTCCATTCCTCCGCTCCCGGAACCGCCTGCCTGGGATCCCATGCCGGAGCCCCCGGAGGATCCCTCTTGCTGCGATTGATCCAGCCACTTGAGCAACTCGCGCGCGGCCCGCCGCGCATGCACGAGCAAACTATCGGATTCGGAGTGAAAACCAAGGGCTCCGGCCTCGCGGCGCAACGCTTCGCTTTCGAACGGCCGACGGGCGGCAAGTTTTTCCAGCCGGCCGCGCAGCCATTGCGTGGCTTGGGACACGCGGCGGTACAGCGCCGCGTTCTCCTCCCACCATCCGGCTTGCGAGCGCGCGTCCCGGTCGCGGATCAAATCCAGCCACCGGGTAAATTCCAGGGTTTCCTCCAGCAAGGCCGCGATCTCCGCGGGATCGGGGCCTCCCTGCATGCGTTGCAGGAATGCTTCCATCCCCTCGGCGGCTTGTCCCAGACTCGCGGCCGCCGCTTCCGCGTTCCGGGCTGCTCCGCCCCGGTTCTTCGCATCCGCCTGCAGGGAATTCTCCACCTCCCGCATGGATTGGGCCGCATCTTTCCCTCCGGTTTCGCGGCGCAAGGATTCGAACCCCTTTTGTCCGGCCAGCCTTTCCTGTTCCTCCAGCTTCTTCTCCAGTCTACGCCGCAACTCGGCCTGAAGGGATCGGGACGCATCCTCTGCTCCGTCCTGGGACAGTGGCTCCCGGATTTTTCTTTCCTCGCCCTCCATTGCGCGGTAAGCCTTCGCCAGCTCCTCCACGCCACGCATGTCCCGCATCATTTCCAGCATGCGTATGGCCCGATCGAGCCCCTCGCGCAAGTTTTCCCCGCGCTCCAGCATTTCGCCCAGGTTGCGTTGCAATTCGTCCAACCCCACCCGCTGGTTTTCCACGTTTTCCCGCAATTTTTGGAGCGCGCTGTCCGGCAGCGCCTCCTTCAGCAAGTCGCGTATGCGATCCATCTTTTCCAGCACATCCGGGGAAAGCACTCCGTTTTCCCGCGCCTTTTCCATGGCGCTTTGCATTTTCTCCATGGCCTGCCGCACATCCTCGCGCATGCGCTCCTCGGCCTGCGCCGACTGCTCCATCCGCTTTCCGCTTTCGGCGGACTCGTGCGCCTTATCCTGAAGCCAAGCGTTCAGATCTTTTTGTTCCTGTAGATTCCGGTTCAATTCCTCTCCCAGGCGCTTGCGCTCCACGTCCAGTCTGTCGGGGGCGGGCAAGGGCTTGAGGGTCGAGAAATCCCGTTGCAATTTTTCCTGATCCTTAGTCAACGCTTCCAGTTTTCGTTGCTGCTCCGCAAAAGGCTGCTGCGTCACGTTTGGAAGCGGCAGATGTTTTTCCATTTCCTCCGCTTCCCGCGCCAGCCCCTGCAATTGCCTGGCCAGCGGAGAGGCGCGGGCCGCCCGGCCGGCTTCGGCGTCGAGATGGCGGCGCAGGCGCTGCAAATGCTGGCGGGGCGCGGCGACCAAGATGCGCTCCACCTCCCATTCCCCCAGCGGAGGCGGGCCTTCCTGGGACGAAGGATTCGACGACTCCTGCTCGCGTCGCATCCTCTCGCCGCGTTCGGCCGCGCTGCGCAAACTGGTGACGGCGCCCTGTTCCTCCGCTCCCACCTGGGTCAGGACTTCCTCCAGGGACGGCATGCGCAGGCGCACCGTCTCGGAGTGCGCGTTTTGGGGACCCGAAACGGCGTCGTTGTCCTCGGCTTCCAAATGCATCTCCACCGTATTCCCCGGATACAAATCCAGGCCGGCGAGATCCCAGATTCCCCCGCCCATTCCGCCGGTTTGCAACCACGTCGTCACGTCCGTGTCGCCCTGCGATCGAAGCCCCTCGCCGAAAACGGAATACCGGAGCTGAACGCGCGCGATGCCGAAATCATCGCGGGCCCGGAACAGCACGGGAACCTTCAGCGCCCTTCCCAGGGCCTGGTCCGCGGACGGGGCCAGCAAAACGATTTCGGGAGGCGCATCGGGAGTGATTTCCACGCGATAGGGCCCGGCCCATCCCGCGGCGGCATCCTCGGAAACGGAAACGAGGCGGAGGCGGAGATCGAGCGGTTTCTTCACGGCCTGCGTGAAAACGAAGTTTCGGCCTGTTCCCAAATCCAGGGTTTCCGGAGCCGCCGCTCCCTCCCGCAGTCGGGCCAGCGCTTTCACCGGTTCGGACGTTTCCGCGCGCAAGGTCACCTTGCTGCCCGCCAAAACCGCGAAGGAGGCCGGAACCGTCGCCAAAGTTTCCGGCGGCGCATGGGCATAGGCGGGCGGAAGGATCACGGCTGAAAAATTTTCGAGATGCGGAGGAGGCACGGCGCGCACGATCCATTCCTGGGTTTCCACGCCCGCGGCTGAAAAACGCAAGGCGAGATCGCTTTGCACGGGCCCATGCCGGAACCAGGCCGAATCCCCCTTCCTTTGCAAGGGAAAACGAAACTCCGCATTTCCGCCGCGCAGCAAGGCGTAAACCGGCTCCGATTCCGAAAGTCTTCCAATCCTTAATTGCACCCGCAGCGTATCCCCTAGGACCACGCGCTTGGGAAGAAATACCGGTTCAAGGCTGGGAATGGTCCTATGGTTCCAGGCCGAAATCGGGTTCAGTATGCGGGCGGCGACTTCGGTGTAGCGTCCCGAAAAACCGGGCAAAATCACGCCGAAGGCGAGGCCCGCGAATAACAGGCTTCGTCGCGTATTCCCGAGCATGCGCGGTCGCGGAATGCGCAGGGACGATTCGATTTCTCCGAAATACCGATCCAAGGCGTCCAAGGTTTTCCCGTCGTGATTTCCCAGCGAAAGCAAGGTGCGGAATACGTCGGGGCTGCCGGGATTGCCGCGATCCAAGTTTTCCGCGAGGCGGTGGACATCCAATCCACCCCGCCACCATGCGATCAGGGCCGCGAGCAACGGCCAAGCGTACAGCGCATAAGACGCCACCATGGCTCGAATCCAAAAAGGGTCATAAGGATGGGCCGAGGAACTCCAGG
>JBGPFT010000268.1:0-3695 GCA_041483475.1 Fibrobacteria bacterium
CTGCGGCAGGTACACGGCCATGTGATCCTGCGCCCCGGGCATATCGATCGATTCCGCGGTGACGAAGCCGAGCACCTTGGCGTCGCTGCCCGGCTGCAACGACACCAGCACCGGGAATCGGAAGCTTTTTTTATCCCCCACGAAGGCTCCGATGAGATCCTTGAGGGAGAAATAGATGAGCTTCACCAAAGGCAGCCGGTTCAAACCTTTTTCGATGAAGATGACGAGGCGGCTCACCAAAATATTGGACCCCAAAACCCCCACCGCCACGATGAACAGCACCGTGAACAAAAAACCGAATCCGGGAACGTCCAGATGCACGAGTCCGTCGATTTTCCGGAAAATGGCGACCACCACCCATAACGTCACTGCGATGGGCACCACCAGCAGCAACCCCTTGAGAAAACTCTTGATCAACCATTGCAAGGGTTTGCGCATAAGTCAGAGCACCTCGACGCC
Source organism: Fibrobacteria bacterium (assembly GCA_041483475.1). Taxonomy (GTDB): domain Bacteria; phylum Fibrobacterota; class Fibrobacteria; order UBA11236; family UBA11236; genus UBA11236. The sequence goes on from JBGPFT010000268.1 coordinate 460, forward strand.
CGAGTCGCTTCCCACCGCCACGGTGATGCGGCCGGCGTAACGGGCGAAAATTCCGTGGCTCACGACTCCGGGAATGGAGTCGAGAATCCCGTCCAAGGCGGCGAGATCCACGGAGGGCTGAAAACGGGCGTCCAGCACGTAATTGTTCTGATCGGTCATGACGGATTTTTTATCCCCGGCCAACCGCAAAACCACGTCTGCGCCTAAATTCTTCAGTTCGCGGATCACGACGTTGCGAGCCAAGGGAAAAACCTCCACCGGCACGGGAAAATTCGTCCCCAACCGAGGCACGCGCTTGGCGGCGTCGACGATGACCAGGAAGCGCTTGGCCGCATGGGCCAATACCTTCTCCCGCAGCATGGCGGCGCCCCGGCCCTTGAGGAGGCGTTTTTGCGGATCCACCTCGTCGGCACCGTCCGCGTACAAATCCAAGCGTTCGAAATTTTCCATGTCCACCAATGAGAGACCCAATTCCTCGGCCAGCCTGCCGGTGGCAAGGGAACTCGAGGAGAGCTGGAGCTTGAGTCCTTCGTCCTTGACGCGGCGGGCCAAGTGACGGACGAAATACGCGGCCGTCGACCCTGTGCCCAATCCCACCGCCATGCCGTCCCGCACCTGCTCGGCCGCCCATTTTCCCACGCTTTCTTTCGGGTCCATGAAGTTCAATTTAATAACCTCACCCCCCAACCCCCTCTCCATGCCTAAACGCATGGAGAGGGGGAGATGAGAAAAGAAAAAAATCCTTTTTTGTTTTCGAAATACTACGACCTTCCCCTCTCCATCCGTTTAAGGATGGAGAGGGGCTAGGGGTGAGGAGTGCTCCGGCCTCAACAAATCCTCCGGGGATTTCACCGGCGCGAATTGTGAAACCGGAATCTCGGCGCAAACCGTGTCCCAGCGCGCCATGCCACCGTTCCAGAGACCCGGCCATTCCAAGGCGCGGAGTGGGCGGCCCTCATGGGTTTTGCTCGCGATGTTGCGGGCTTCCGGATCGGAGAACTCCTCCAGCCGGTACGGACCACCTCGCGAATCGCGCAAGGCGCAGATCATGTCCACCGGGTTGAAATGCGTGGCGGATCGGAAAATTCCCGCCTGTTCCGCGGCCACTTCGGAAGCCTCTACGATCCGGATGGCGGTTTCCTGGTTCCGTCCTTTCACCCAAAACGGACTGCCCCCCGGTTCCCCGGTGTTTTTCACCATGGCGCAAACGCGCAGGGGACGACCGCGTTTTTCGCGCGCGAGGCGAACCAGCTTCCCCGCCAATGCCCGCCGGAGCAAACGCCCTTCGGCGCGGCGGGGCTCGACAGCGATATTGTCGATATTGCGGATCCAGGCGAATTCGGCGCCGCAGGCTTCCAGGTTTCGCAGCAGCGCGCCGTGTCCGCCGGGCCGAAGCCGCAAAGCGCCGGAAGCGTCGCGGAAAAGATTTCCCGCCTCGTCGAGGGCCAGGGTTTGCGTCGCCGCATCCTGCAACGAATGCGTGGCCTCGACGCGCAGGCCCTCGGAACGCAGAAGCGCCAGAACATTTTCCAGGTGCACGCGGAAATTTTTCTCGTGTTCGGGGGCGACGGTGAAATGCGCCCGGGCCATTCCGCGCGCATCCGCCAAGGCCGCGGCTTCCCGAAGATGCTCCTCCACCGGAGTCGCCATGCGCCTGCCCAGGCGATGAAAAGGAACCAACGCCTTGGGCCCGCTGAGGCCCATGCGGGTGGCGGCCCCCGAAGCGGGGATGAAGTGGAGGATGCGGCCTTCGGCGCAAGCCTGGAGAAATTCTTCCGACAAATCCTCCCAGGAAGTTTCGGGTAAAGCTTCGATGCCGTCGCCTAAAATGCAGGGGCGCAACAAATTTACCGGCATCAGGCCTTTTTTCAGGCGCTGCCATTGCCGCTCCGCATTTTCACGCGTGATGCCCGCGGCCCGCAAGCGATCCAAATCCCCGGCGGTGAAGGAGGCGGAGCCGGGCCGAGGCGGAATCAAGGCTTGGACCCGGTGGGAAGGATTTTCCAGGCGCGGAGCCTTCCCAAATTCCGGCGATCCCGCCAATGCTCCCCCCAGGCGATCAGCAGCCGGAACAGGATCCAGAGGATCCGGGATTTCATCCGCATACCCTTAAAATACTTTGAACCGGGGGAGAGTCATTTCTCGGCCAATGCGTCGCCTTTTTTTGCCCGGACGGATCACAATCTCCAGTAAGGAACCGCCTGGAATCCCCGCAATTCCCTCTCCGTGTCCCCGCCGTGAAAGAGTATGCCCTCGGTTTTTCGATTCCCGCGCCAATCCCGCCACTTCTCCAAATTCCGGAAATGCTCCGGCGCCAAGGTGGCCGAGGCCTTGAACTCAATGCCCAGGACGGTGGTTCCCCCATCCAGGAGATAATCGACTTCCACCCCTGTTTTGTCCCGGAAGAAAAACTCCCTCGGCCTTTGGCCCTGGTTCAATAGGCATTTTCGGATCTCATTCACCATGAAGGTTTCAAACACGGCGCCCAGCAAAGGGTGACGATCCAAGGCGGCGGGATTCGGGATGCCGAGAAGATGGCATTGCAATCCCGAGTCGACGAGAAACAGCTTGGGCGATTTGACCAGGCGCTTGTTGATGTTCTCGAAAAAAGGCGGCAGCAAAAACGCGATTTCGGAGGCCTGCAAAAGCGCGATCCAACGCCGGCACTGGGCTTCGCTGATGCCGGTATCCAGGGCCAACGACGCCATATTCAGCAACTGGCCGCTCCGGCCCGCCGCCAATCCCAGAAACCTCTGGAACGTTTGCAAATCCTGCACCTTGAGCAAATCCCGCACGTCTCTTTCGAGATAGCTTTGGATATAGGCGGAGTGCCAATGATCCCGGATTTTCGGTTTCGCCGACGGTTCGGGAAAGCCGCCGTAGAACATTTCCTCCAGCAATGTCGGCTTCCGGGGACGCCCGCGCCCCGTGAAACGGGCCTTCCCCGGATCGGAAAGCCGTCGCCCTTCCTTTTCCGCTCGACTTAGGGGCAATACCAGGAAAATTCCCAAGCGTCCCGCCAAAGTTTGGGATATCCCTTGCGCGAGCAACAGATTCTGAGAACCCGTGATGACGAATCGGGACTTGCCGCCATCCAAAATTTCCTGCAAGTAGGACAGCAGCTCAGGCGCCCTTTGAATTTCATCCAAGATGGCTCCTTTCGGATAGCGCGACAGGAATCCCTTGGGATCCTCATGCGCGAATCGGCGTTCCTCGGGATTTTCCAACGAGACATA
>JBGPFT010000269.1:0-3656 GCA_041483475.1 Fibrobacteria bacterium
CGCAAGGGCCTCGACGTGGTGGTGGCCGTGGATGTTTCCTTTTCCATGGAAGCCGAGGACATCAAGCCCAGCCGCATGGCGCGCAGCAAGCAGGAGGTGCAAAAGTTCGTGGAGCAATTGGCCGGTGACCGCGTGGCTTTGGTGGCCTTCGCGGGCGAGGCCTTCCTGCAATGCCCGCTCACCTCGGATTACGGAGCCTTCCGCATCTTCCTCGACGTGCTGGACCCGACCCTCATCGAGGTGCCCGGCACCGACATCGCCCAGGCCATCGAGGCTGCGCTCAAGGCCTTCGATCCCAAGGATCGGAAATACCGCGTGGTGGTGCTGCTCACCGACGGCGAGGATCACAGCGGACGCGCGGAGAAAGCGGCGGAAGAGGCCGCGCGCCAGGGCGTTTCCATTTACACGGTGGGAATCGGTTCCCCTTCCGGAGTGCCCATCCCCATTCCCGACGCCCAGGGGCGCATCTCGTATAAGAAGGATGCGGACGGTAATATCGTGACGACCAAAATGGATCCGACCTTGCTCCAGAAAATCGCCCTGCTCACGGGAGGGAAATTCTACCACGCCGAATCCGGGCATTTCGAACTCCAGGACGTGCTCAAGGAGATCAACGCCATGGAAAAGCGCGATCTGGAATCGGAGCATTTCACCCGCTTCGAGGAGCGCTTCCAAATCCCCCTGGCCGCCGCGCTGATCCTGCTGGCCGCGGAAATGCTGCTGTCGGATCGCCGCCGCCGCAAGCGGGAATGGGCCGGGAGGTTCAGGTGATCCCCCTCCTCTTGCTTTTGGGAATGGCCATTTCCTCCGCCGACACGGCTTCTGCGCCGGTGAACGCGGATTTGTTGTCGCAATACGATCAGCCCGTGCGCGGCCCCGGGTTTTTCTCCAAGCTATTGAAGTCTTTCGGGTTGGAGGGCTCGGCGGCCAAGCAGGGAAATCGCGCCTACCGGAAACAGGATTTCGATCAGGCCTTGCAGAAATACGCCGAAGCGGAATTGGATCAGCCCTCTTCCCAGGCACTGGCCTACAACACGGGAAGCGCGGAGTTTCGAAAGAAACGTTACGATGCGGCTATCGCCTCGTTCACCAAAGCCTTGCAAGGGCAAGACGCGCCGTTGGCCGCCAAGTCCCATTACAATCTCGGCAATTCCCATTTCCGCAAGGGCGAAGCCGCGTTGCAGGCCGGGCGCGAGGAAGGCATTTCCGATTACCGCGAGGCTTTGGCCCATTACAAAAAGTCGTTGGAAATCGCGCCTGAAAACCGCGACGCCAAGCGCAACATCGAAGTGGTGCAGGCCCGGCTCAAGGAGTTATTGGACAAGAAGGATCAACAGCAAAAGCAACAACAGAATCCCCAGCAAAAGCCGCCGGAGCCCAGCGCCAGGGCCAGGGAGGCGCTGGCGCGGGCGCTGCAATTGGCGCAACAACGACGTTACGACGAAGCCAAGTCGGTGCTGGAGGAAATCCTGCGCGAGGACGCTACGGCGGCCTCCTTCAAAAGCCATTTGCAGCGGCTCGACGATATCACCAAGATCCTGAAGGGCGAAAAGCCCTCATCCCCGGCGCCCCAGGATCCGCGGGCGCAACAGGGCGGGTTGGGGGTGATATGAAAACTCTTCCCCCTCTTCTTCTTCTGTTCGCCATCGGACTCGCTTCCGCCAAAAAATCCGCCGAGGATTATTTCCACGGCGCGGCCTACAAGTATATCGCAGGCCGGCATCAGGAAGCTGTTGTTGAGGTGGAGGAGGGATTGCGCACTTTCCCCGGTGACGCGCATTTGCAGGCCTTGGACGGGCTGCTCAAGCAGATGAAGGATCAACAGCGGCAGGATCAGAACCAAGGCGGAGGCCAAAACGACGACAAGAAAGATCAGAAGAACGACAAGAATCAGCACAAGAAAAACGAAGGACAGAAGAAGGATGCAAACGATCAAAAGCAGAACCCGGATAAAGCGCCTCAGGATAGTTCGAAAAAGGACGAGCAAAATAAACCCGAGAAGGGCTCCGGCGAAAAACGGGACTCCGCGGATCGCGATTCTTCGGAAGGCAAAAACGCGCCGCGCAAGCCCGGCCAGATGAGCAAGGAGGAGGCGGAGCGATTGCTAAATTCCTTCGCGGACGAGGAGAAAAAAGAACAGCGCGATCGCCAGCGCACGGGGAAACGCGCGGAAGTGGAGCAGGATTGGTGAGAATATTTTTTCTTGTCCCGTTGCTGGCGGTGGTTCGCGTCTTCGCCGCGCTGTCGGCCCAGGCTTCGCTCAGCGCCAATCAAATCCTGGTCGGGGAGTCCTTCCAGCTCAACGTCCAGGTCTCCGCCGACAAAAAGGAGGAACTTCCCTGGCCCGAGGTGAAGGGGCTGGAGCCCTTCCAGGTGGCCAAGAGTTCCTCCACCACCTCGGGATCGCAAACCTCCATCGTCAACGGCCGCATCAACCAGGGCAGCTACTACATCACCACCTTCGTTTACACCTTGACGGCGAAGCAGCCCGGCACCTACGGGATCGGGCCCATCAAATACGTCCACAAGGACTTCGCCCAGGAATTGGGATCCGCCACCGTCACGGTGGCCAAGGCCGAGGCCGGACTGGCCACGCGGGCGACGTTGAGCAAGACCCAGGCTTATTTGGGCGAGCAGATCCTGTACACCTTGCGCATCATCCCCAAGGCCGGGGTGCAATCCATCAATCTCCCCGAGGATTTGCAAAAACTGATCGGGGAAAAATTCTTCTTCCAACGCCTGGAGAAGAACATCGCTCCCACCACGGCCACCGTGGAGGGCCAATCCGTGAAGGTTTTCGACATCCATATCGCCCTGTTCCCCTTGCTGGCCGGAACCGCCGGATTCGAGGGCATCCCGGTCGAGTACCAGCAGGTGCGAAGGGCGCAACGCCGCCGCACCGGATCGATATTCGACATGTTCGACGACGATTTCTTCGGCGGGGCGCGCGTGACCACCCAAACGGCCATGGCCGAACCCATGAAGATGGAAGTACTCCCCCTGCCGCCGGGGGCGCCCGCGGGATTCACGGGTTCGGTGGGGGTGTATTCCCTGAGCGCGACCGTGGACAAGAGCGCCGTGGCGGCAGGTGACGCCGTCACCCTCACCGTCACCGTCCGCGGCAACGGCCAGCCCAAATCCGTCACCAAACCCGTGCTGCCCGATCTCTCGGCTTTCGAGGTCTTCGATCCCGAGGAAAGCGGTTCCACCAGCATGCAGGGATCGACCTTGTGGACCACCAAGGTGTTCAAATACCTGCTCATCCCCCACCGCCCCGGAACCTACGCCTTGCAGGGAATCGCTTTCCCCTATTTCGACCCGCGTCGGGACGCCTATGCGCACGCCGTGGCCGGAACCATTTCCCTCCAGGTCGCCCCCGGCAAGGAAGGCGAGGCGCCGCAGGCCCGGGTGATGTCCCAACGCGAAATCGCCGAGATCGGATCCGACATCCGCCACATCAAAACCGGGAACGCGCAGTTGCGGGACGACGGCGATCTTCCCCTCCACCACGCCTGGTTCGCGGGGCTTTTCCTGTTCCCGCCCCTGGCCTTCGCGGGCGTGCTCGTGCTGCGGCGGCGCGGGGAACGCTTGCGCTTCGACACGGCTTTCCAGCGTCGGACTCGGGCCGGATCGCATTTGCGCCGCCGGCTGAAGGA
>JBGPFT010000270.1:0-3655 GCA_041483475.1 Fibrobacteria bacterium
AAACAAACCCCAAAAAACAAAATAGAAGTTAACTGCACTTCAAAAGATTTCAATTACCATCACGTGGATTCCAGTCAAAACGTATTTGCCGGCACCTTGGGCGCTTCCGCGACCAGGGCCCCGTCGCAGGAAACCGTGCGGCTGGCGGATTTCACAGTGTTCCGAATTCCCGGCGATTACGTGCTCGATGTCCCGGGCATCGGAAGATCCGCGCCTTTCCGCATCGCGATTTCGCCCATGGGGGATTTGATGCGCGGCAGCATCAAGGCCTATTATTTCAACCGCGCGTCCACCGCCCTGACCCCGGCCTACGCCGGAATATGGGCCCGCGCCCTGGGCCATCCCGACAACGCCGTGCAAATCCACCCTTCCGCGGTTTCGATCGGGCGGCCGGCCGGAACCCTCATCTCCTCTTCGCGCGGATGGTATGACGCCGGCGACTACAACAAATACGTGGTGAATTCGGGAATCTCCACCTATTGGATCCTGGCCGCGTACGAGGATTACCCGGCACTTTGGGCCTCGACCGCGCTCAATATTCCCGAAAGCGGGAACGCCCTGCCCGATATCCTGGACGAGGCGCTTTGGAATCTGCGCTGGATGCTCAGCACCCAGGATCCGGGCGACGGCGGCGCGTACCACAAGATCACGGAGGCCAATTTCAGCGGCTTCGTCATGCCGGCGAACGCCACCGCCACGCGCTACGCGGTGCAGAAAAGCGTCACCGCCGCCCTGGACTTGGCCGCCGTGGCCGCCCATGCCTCCATGCTGTTCCGCGCCTTCGAACCGCAACTTCCCGGTTTCGCGGACTCATGCCTGCAAGTGGCGGAAAGGGCTTGGACCTGGGCCCGGGCCAACCCGAATCAGACCTACAACCAGACCCAGATGAACCAACAATTCGATCCCGACATCACCACCGGGGAGTACGGGGACGGCAATTCCAGCGACGAGGTGTTCTGGGCTGCGGTGGAACTGTATCTGGCCACCGGCAACGCGACTTATTACACGGCCACGGGCTTGCCGGGTAACCTGGGAACCAGCGTGAGCACGCCTTCCTGGCCCAATGTGAAAACCCTGGGTGTCTTAAGCCTGTCCCGAGCCGGGATCCGCGCGCTTCCCAACCTCAGCCAAACCACGGTGCGCAATCTCCTGGTAACCGAAGGGCAGCGCCTGCGCGGGATCGTGCAAGCGTCGGCTTATCGCGTTTCCATGCAAACCGGCAACTTCAACTGGGGAAGCAACAGCGAAGGCGCCACGCATGGCGCTTTGCTTTTGCAGGCCTTCCGCTGGAGCAACGATTCCAGCTACCTGGCCTCAGCCGTGCATACCCTCGATTACCTGGTAGGGCGCAACGCCGTCAACTACAGCTTCGTCACGGGTTTCGGCAGCCGGCCCATAATGTTCCCGCATCACCGCCAATCCGGGGCTGACGGCATCGCGGCCCCGGTTCCCGGCTGGCTGTCGGGCGGCCCCAATCCCGGACGGCAGGACGGCTGCACCTACCCCTCCACTTTGCCCGCATTGGCCTTCGTCGACCAGCAACCGTGTTACGCCTGCAACGAGGTCACCATCAACTGGAATGCCCCGATGGTGTATCTGTTGGGCGGGTTGGAAAACGGATACGCGGGGAGCAGCGTCGGCCTGGGACCGCACCCCGGATACCGTTCCCTTGCCCGGAAAATTCCGAACCGAGCAACCCTGTTTACGGTTCCCGTCTTCCTCTATTCCGACACCTGGCGCGACGCTTTGGGCCGGGAGTAATTTGCAATTTGGGATCCCTCGTGGTCCCCATTCTTCCCCCATCCCCCGAGAACAATCGCCGCGCGGCCGAGGCCCTGCGGCGCGGAGAACTCGTCGCCCTGCCCACGGAAACCGTGTACGGTTTGGCGGGGGACGCCTTGAACCCCGCCGCCCTGTCACGAATTTTCGAAGTGAAACAACGGCCCTTTTTCGATCCCCTCATCGTGCATATCGCGGACAGGGCCTGGGTCGGAAAACTCTGCGTGCGGGTTTCGGATCAAGCCCAGGCCCTGATGGATCATTTCTGGCCCGGCCCTCTGACTCTGGCCTTGCCGAAAACAGATCGGGTCCCCGATCTCGCCACTTCCGGCCTTTCCACCGTGGCCCTGCGTATGCCCTCGCATCCGGTGGCGCTTGCCCTGCTGCGCGAAACCGGTATTCCTTTGGCGGCCCCCAGCGCCAATCCTTTCGGAGGCCTCAGCCCCACGGCTGCCGAACATGTGGCCGCCGCATTCACCGAGGGAATCGATTGCATACTAGACGGAGGCCCCTGCGCCGTGGGCGTGGAATCCACCGTGTTGGGTTGGGAAAACGACGAGCCGATCTTATTGAGGGCGGGAGGAATCCCGGTGGAAGATATCGAAACCGTCTTGAAGAAAAAAATCGCATCGACAGCGACAGTAGGGGGTGCCCACGAGGAGCGCCCCCTACCGTCGCCAACGGCTCCGGGACAATTGCCCTCTCATTACGCCCCCCGAACACCCTTGATCCTTTGGGATCCGGAATCCCCGGTCATGCTCAGCCGGGCCGGGTTATTGTGGTTCGGGGATCAAAAACCGCCGGAAGGATTCGGAGTCGTGGAAAATCTTTCGCCGGGTTCCGATTTACGGGAAGCCGCGGCCCACCTGTTCGCGGCCCTGCACCGGCTCGACGCGCTCGGCCTCGACCGCATTGACGCCCGTCTCGTTCCTGAAATCGGCTTGGGGCGCGCCATCAACGATCGTTTGCGGAGGGCCGCTCACCTCGATACGTCCGCATAGGCTGTTCTTTGCATACCGTGCGGACACTCGGTGAGCGTAACCACGGGTCTAACGCAATTTCTCCCGATACTCATGCACCCGTTTCCAACCATGCGCGGGAATGACCGCTCCCATCACCTGCACCACTTCGGATCCGACCTTGCAACCCAGGCGCGCGGAGTTCTCCAGGCTGAGTCCATGGTTCAGGCCATAGAGAAAGCCGGACGCCCATAAGTCGCCCGCGCCCGTGGTGTCAACGGCGTCTACCAAATGCGCCTCGACGTCGACCCGTTCCTTGCCCCGGGCCACGAGGGCACCGTCCTTGCCCACTTTCACCACCGCGATATCCGCTTTCTTGGCCAGCGCCTCCAGGGCGTCGGTATCCCCTAGGCCCGTGTACGCTTTGGCTTCGTCCTCGTTGGCCAAAATGATATCGACCCGTTTGCGCGCGAAAATTTCGTCCAATAAATCGCGGCAAGCCTGCACCACCTGGAAGGAGCCGAGATCCAAGGCCACGCGGGCATGATGCTTGCACACCAAATCCAGCGCCTTTTCCACCACGGGACGATTGAAAAGCAGATAACCTTCGAGATGCACCAAGGCCGCGTCCTTCACGTCGTCGTCCCGGATATCGTCGGAATGAAGCCCAGAGGAGGCGCCGAGGTAGGTGAACATGGTGCGTTGGGCGTCGGGAGTGATGACAGAAAGCACCCGACCCGTGGCGGCGCCCCTGGTGGCGAGCAATCGCCCTTCCACCCCGGCCCGGCGCAAACCGGATCGGAAATGCTCCGCCAAATCATCCTCGCCCAGGCGCCCGATCATGCGCGCCCGACCGCCCAAATTGCCGATGCCGACCAAGGTATTGCAGGCCGACCCGCCGGGAACGATTTTGGCCT
>JBGPFT010000271.1:0-3648 GCA_041483475.1 Fibrobacteria bacterium
ATAGGCGGGGCCGATGCCGCGGCCCGTGGTGCCGATGGCGTCCCTGCCCGCGGCCTTTTCCTTCAATTGATCCAAAAGCTTGTGGGTGGGCAGCACGACTTGGGCGGCTTCCGAAACCCACAGGCGACCCTTCGCCTCGATGCCCTTGGCCCGGATCTCCTCCACTTCCTTGAGGAATTGGGCCGGATCGAGCACCACGCCGTTGCCGATCACGCAAACCTTGCCCGGATGCATGAGACCCGAGGGGATGAGGTGGAAGATGAATTTCTGGTCGCCCACCTCGACGGTATGGCCGGCATTGGCGCCGCCCTGGAAACGGATGACGCAATCGGCTTCTTCGGTGAGGTAATCCACCACCTTGGCCTTGCCTTCGTCACCCCATTGGGCGCCTACGATGATGCGATTGGGCATGCTGAAATCCGGTATAAAACGGAAGCGGGAAGGTAGAAATCGGGGGTGGCTTCGGATAAAACCCAGGTGTTCCCCTCGGTGTTTCCCTAGCAATGAAAGGGACCAAAGGCGGGAGGATGGCTCGGATGCATACTTTTTATTATAATATGCATACCATGAAAGCGCGCGTGACTTTGACCCTCGATCCCAAAGCCGTCCGCCGGGCCAAAAATGTCGCGCATCACCGGAAGTTGAGCGTTTCCGGCCTCGTGGAGGAACTCTTGCTCTCCACGGACACGATCGACCGCAACGCATACGCCTCATTCGCCGAAAAATGGGGCGGCGCCTTGAAACTGGCCCGGGGCAAGGAAAAAGAACCCTTGTTCCAAGCATTGAAATCCAAATACGGCTTATGATTGGGATGAAAATCCTGATCGATTGCGATGTATTGCTGGATGTCGCCATGAAACGGGAGCCGTTTTATCCCCCGAGCGCTTTGATTTGCAACTGGGCGGAGTCCCACCCCGGCAGGGCAGGAGTGGCGTGGCACTCCCTGTCCATACTCGCCTATCTGTCCGAAAAGGATCCCCGGCCCTTTCTGGCCGATCTCCTGACTTTCATGCGCGTGGCCCAGGTCGGGCACGAGCATGCCGAAAAGGCGCTTCGCTTTCCCATGCGGGATTTCGAGGACGCGTTGCAGACCGCCGCGGCCACGGCGTTCGGGGCAGCTTATATCGTCACCCGCAACGAAAAGGATTTCCGCGCGTCACCCGTACCTTGCCTGTCACCAAAGGCTTTCATCCAGAGCTTCGCGCTTTGACTTTCCGAGTCGGGGTTCGCCACGCCCCCATCCCCTTCCTCGATCTCAGCACCGTCAACCGCCGCCACGAAAGCGCCTTCTTCCGCGAACTGCGCAAGCTGTATCGCCAAAGCGCTTTTGTCGGGGGACCTTGGCTGGAAAAATTCGAGGCCGACTTCGCACGGGCGACGGATTCTCCGCATTGCGTCGGCACGGCCAGCGGGACCTCGGCGATCCATCTCGCGTTGATCGGCGCGGGCGTCGGACCCGGCGACGAAGTCATCGTCCCGGCCTTCACCTTTCCGGGCACCGCCTGGGGTGTCCTGTACCTGGGAGCCAAACCCGTGTTCGCCGACGTCCACCTCGGGGACGGCTGCGTCGATCCCACCGCGGTGGAAAAAGCTGTCACGCGGAAAACCAAAGCCATCATCGCCGTACATCTGTTCGGCCACCCGGCACCGCTTTTCGAACTTCGCTCCATCGCAAATCCGCACCGAATCGCCCTGATTGAGGACGCGGCCCAGGCGCATGGCGGCCTGTATCGCGACCGCCCTTTGGGATCCATCGGCGATTTCGGTTGCTTCTCTTTTTATCCCACGAAAAATCTGGGCGGCATCGGAGACGGAGGCGCCATCCTGGTGAAACAAAAATCCGTCGCGGAGCGTTTGCGCCGATTGCGGGATCACGGCCAACGGAAACGCTTTTTTCCCGAGGAGATCGGTTTCAACGCCCGCATGGATGCCATCCAAGCGCTCTTTCTTTCCCTCAAACTACCGTCGCTTTCCTCCGACAATGCGCGCCGCTCCTCAATCGCGGCGCGATACACCGGGGCTTTGGAAGGAAGTCCGACCTTATCGCCTTTGCTGCCATCGGCTGCGGGAACTTCGGCCTGGCATGCCTTTGTCGTGCGGGCAAGGAAACGTGAAGCTTTCGTCCGTCATTTGCAACAACACGGAATCGGAAACCAGGTTTATTACCCCGCGCCGCTCCCCCATCTCAAACCATACCGGGAGTTCGCAAGGGGTCGATATCCCGTTGCCGAGGAATTGGCGCGCACGGCGGCGGCGTTGCCATTGCATCCGGGAATGCGGGATACAGAAACCCGGCGAATTATCCAGGCCCTGCGAAGTTTTCGAAATCCCCATTAAAACCTATTTTTACCCCATGTCCGCCGAACTTTACACCAACCCCGCCGCGAAGCATTGGAAGGAAACCCTAAGCGGGAATATTCCTCCGACTTGGCGAACGCATATCGACGAATTCGAAGCCGATATTGCCCTGAAGAAACTGGGAAAAATCGACGACAAGCTTTTCGCCGAAACGCGCTTGCGTATGGGCGCATACGGGCAGCGCTACGACAATGGCAAGCGCTATGACGGGAAAACCAGCCGGACCATTCCCTTCCCCGCGGCGTTCAAGGGGCCGGACACCTTTTGGGACGCTCCCGGAATGGAGCGCATCAAGCTCCCCTGGGGCGGCATCACGGCGGATCAAATGGATCTCTTCGCCGATCTCGCCGAGGAATACAGCGACGGCATCGTCCATATCACCACGCGACAGGACATCCAACTCCATTACATCCACATCGAGAACTGCCCTTCCATGTTCCGGCGGCTGGCCGCGGTCGGCATTACCACGCGCGAGGCCTGCGGAAATTCAGTGCGCAATGTCACGGCCGATCCCATGGCCGGGGTATCCCCCACCGAGGTTTTCGACGTCACGCCCTATGCCCAGGCTTTGTTCGAATATCTGCTCGGGCATCCCGACGTGCAGGATTTCGGCCGCAAATTCAAGATCGCGCTCTCGGGCAACGCCGAGGACTCCGGCGGCCTCGTGAACATCCATGACCTCGGTCTCATCGCTAAGCTCAAAGACGGAAAGCGCGGCTTCGGCTTTTACGTGGGCGGCGGCCTCGGGGCCGTGCCTTACGACGCCAAGCTGTTCAGCGACTTCGTGCCCGAGGAGGAAATCCTCGGGCTCACCCAGGCGGTTTGCCGCGTCTATGCGCGCCTGGGGGAAAAGAAAAAGCGGCATCGCGCGCGCATTAAATTCCTGGTGGCCGACATGGGACTGGAGAAATTCCGCGCCGCCGTGCTGGAAGAGCGGGCCAAATTGCCCGTCGATCCGCACTGGACGGAATTTCTGAAAACTCTGGGAAGCCGCGAGGAAAAGCCCTTGCGCCCGGCCGACCCCGGCAGCGGTCGTTTCCCGACCCGGATGGGCGACGTGGAATACGACTTCTGGGTCGATACCAATGTCAAGCCCCAGCGGCAGGCGGGCTATGCCGCAGTCACCGTGACCTTGCCCCTGGGTGACATCACCTCGAACCAAATGAGGGCCTTGGCATCCATCACCCGCAAATACATCAAGGACACGATCCGCACCACGGTGGAACAGAACCTCCTTTTGCGTTGGGTGGGCGAAAGCGATCTCGCGTCGCTGTACGCCGATCTCAAATC
>JBGPFT010000272.1:0-3639 GCA_041483475.1 Fibrobacteria bacterium
CAAATAGGTGGACTTGCCCGCCATGTTGGGTCCGGTGACCAAAAGGATTTGGCGACCCTTGGCGTCGAGCTCCACGTCGTTGGCGATGAAGGCGCCTTCCCCGGCCAAGGCTTCGACCACGGGATGCCGCCCGCCCAAAATGCGGAGCCCGGCGTCTTCGGCGATTTCCGGCCTACGGAAACGTTTTTCCACGGCGGAAGTCGCCAGCGCTTGCAGCACATCCGCCGTCCCCAAGGCCTGGGCGGCCGACAACAACGCCGGTGCGGCTTGCACGACCTCCTCGCGGATCGTGCAGAACAATTTGTATTCCAAGGCGTTGATTTCGCTTTCCGCCCCGAGGATGCGGGTCTCCCATTCCTTCATCTCCGGCGTGAAGTAGCGTTCGCCGCCCACCAGGGATTGCTTGCGCAGGTAATGGGGCGGCACCTTGTCCTGATGGGTTTTGGTGACCTCGAGGTAATAGCCGAACACCTTGTTGAAGCCGACCTTGAGGCTGGGGATGCCCGTGGCCTCCCGTTCGCGCACCTGCAGGCCGTTCAGCCATTCGCGGCCCTCGCGGATGTTCGCGTTCAGGGCGTCGAGTTCGGGAAAAACGCCGGAGCGCAGCATGCCGCCTTCGCGCACCGTGAGCGGCGGCCTTTCCGCGAACTTCCCCGCCAGTTCGGCGCCCCGGACACCGAGGCCTTCCAAAGATCGGCGGCATTCGGCGAACAGGGTCGCGCGCAGGCCTTCCAGCACTTCCGCGGCCTTGCCGGCCTCGATCAGGGAATGACCGAGTCCGAGGAGATCGCGCGCGTGCACGCGCCCGGCGCCGCAACGGCCGGTGATCCGCTCGATATCGTTCACGCCTTGCAAATGCTGGCGCAGCGCCCGCAACGCTTCGGGATGTTCCGTCAACTCCTGCACGGAATCCAAACGGGCCTCGATGGCCGCCGCGTCGAGCAGGGGATGGGTGAGCCAATGCTTGAGCATGCGGCCGCCCATGGCCGTGGCGGTGCGGTCGAGGAGGTGGAACAAGGTGCCTTTTTCGTCCTCGCCGTGTATCGGCCTGACGAGTTCGAGGTTCCGCACCGTGGCCGCGTCCAGGGCCATGGCCCGGTCGAAGCGATGCCCCGAGATCCGGACCAAATGGGACAGATCGGATTTCTTGGTTTCCTTGACGTATTCCAGGGCCGCGGCCGCCGCCCTCAGGCCCCGGGGCATTTGGGCGCAGTCGAAAGCTTCCAGCGAACTCACCTTGAATTGGCGCTGGAGCGACGCCACGCCCTCCTCGAGGTGGAAATAACCTTTGGGCAAGGCGGTGATGGGAATACGCCCGTGCTCGCGGAATGGTTGCAACTCCGGAGGGGGTTCCATGGCTTCAGGGTAGAGAAGTTCCTGGGCGCCCAGGCGCTCAAGTTCGCCCGCGACTTCGTCCAAGGCGCCTTCGGCGACGAAGAAATGTCCGGTGCTGAGATCCAGGGCCGAAAATCCGTAGCGGCCGTCTTCCGGCCATACGGAAGCGAGATAGTTGTTGGATTTGGCCTCCAGGCAATTTTCGGAAAGAGCCGTGCCCCGCGTCACGATTTCAGTGACTTCCCGCTTCACCACGCCCTTGGCCAGGGCCGGATCCTCGGTTTGCTCGCATACGGCCACCTTAAGGCCCGCGGCCACGAGCTTGGGGAGATAGCGCTCCACGGCGTGATGGGGAAAACCGGCCAAGGGGGTCGGGTCCCGGCCGCCGTGGTTGCGGCGGGTCAAAGTGAGCCCCAGGATGCGGGAGGCGGTGACCGCGTCGTCGTTGAACAGTTCGTAAAAATCCCCCATGCGGTACAGGAGCAAGGCGTCGGGAACCTTGGACTTGATGTCGAGGTATTGCTTCATCATGGGCGTCAAGGACATGGGGGGAAAAGTAGGCACGGGTGGGAAAAACCCCCGTCCGGCAAGCTATTATTGAGGGGTGGCGGAAAAATCGCCTGAAAATCGCCGGAAAAGGCGCGCCGGGGCCTGCATGAAACCGTATTTTAACCTATGATGAAAGCAACCGTCGCGGTTTTTTTGATACTCGCTTTCGGCGTGAGTTCCGGTCCGGCGGAAATCCCGTTGCCGCAGGGAGAGAACCCGGATGGCCGGTTGGCGGCGGCTTCCCCGTCCAAAAAGAAGGGCAAGGAAAAGGAAAGACCGGCGGCAAAGAGGACCGCGGAGGATTTCCGCCAGCGCGGGGCCGAGTTGGAGAACTACGTCTACGAGGTATTCGACCCCAATGCCAAGGATCCGCTGGCCGATCTGGGTCTTCCGGCCGAACTCCGACACGGCGGAAGGAAATGGTGGATTATCGGCGGCGGCGCCGCGTTGGTGGGGGCCGGCGTGGCGGGATACATGCTTTTTTTTGCCCACTCTCCCGAAGTCAAAAAAACCTATCTGATTTACACCGACTGACCCATGCGCGGCCGTATGCGAAAAATGCGGAAAGGATGGTCGCTCGCCGCGGTCGCCACGGGGGTCGGACTGTCGGCCTGCTTGTTTTCGCCCCCGCCCAAGGAGACCGTGCTCCGCCTGGTTCTCAACGACTCCCTGGCGTTTCCGAAATTCGACAGCGTCGAAATCGTGCTGTTGAGTCCCGATTCCAGCCGCCGGGTGCTGGACACTGTGTTTTCCGGCCCCCTCTATAATCCCAAGGTGGATTATTCCCTGGACACCCTGGGCTTGAGGGACGGTCAATTCGTGGTGCGGGTGAGGGCTTTCAAATACGACGGACAACTCGGGGTGGAACTCTATATCAGTAAACCGATCGATACGCTGGTGGTGCAACGGGTGACCCTCCCTCCCCCCACTCCGTACCTGGTATGCCTTCCCGGGCTCGACATCATGAGTCAAAACCATCATGGCCCCTCCTTCGACAGCGGAGGTGTGATCCCGTTTGAAATCGTGATTCCCCGCAACCTGGATACGGTGGTAATGTCCATGGCTAATTTCGGATCGACCTTTGATCCGCGCGGGGAGATTTACCTGGACAGCGATCTCATTTACGCCGACAGCGTCACCATTTACGCGAGCGGCCTGATCGATTCGCTGCGGGGAAACCTTATCTTCAAACCTTTGGACACCTTGGTGGCCGATACCAATATGATTTTGGCGCTTCGAAACCACGGGCATAAACGGGATTATACGGTTCATCTCATCCGAGATACCCTCGGCATACCGCGCTTGCACGCGTTCAGCACCACCCCGGGCGGCTGGGTTCCGGCTTTTAATCCGACCACGGCGGTCTATGTGGACACCGTTCCGCTTTCCACCTTGCAGATGACCGTGGACACGCTGCGGGTGGATGCTGGCACAATCGTGACTTTCAACGACGTCGTTCTTCCCCAGGATTCCTTGCCCGCGCCCTTGGATTTGCAGGGAGGCGGCGCTTATATCACGATATTGTTGTTTAACGGCACATGGTTCAGCATTTATTACCAGTTCACGGTGACGCGTCAATGAATCAAAGGTGAGCGAATGAATTTTGGGACGCGAAAAAGATGGGGGATGGCAGCCGCTTCCGCGCTGGCCTGCGCAATCGGATGTCAATTGCTGCCGGTCGAGAAACAGAGCTATCTCCGCCTCATCATCAATGAAAATCTGGCCCCCCCCAATTACGACAGCGTGGAAATCGTG
>JBGPFT010000273.1:0-3636 GCA_041483475.1 Fibrobacteria bacterium
CATGGCATTCGGTGATGGTGCCTGGGGGAAGGGCCGCCTGGACGAGGTTGCGACCGGTGGGGAGATGGACGCTGTGGTATCCTCCCTCGATTTCGAAGACGTCCAGTTGTTCCGAATTGTGCGCATGCGCCAGCAGCAAGCCGCTGCGGCCGAATTTTTTTTCCCAGCGCGATTGGCGCGTCGCGGGATCCAGGAAGCGCAGCGACCCGTTCCAATCGCTGTAAACCAGTCCGCCGGGAACCGCCAGCGCTTGGCAGATAGGGCCGCGCAACGGGATAGAGCTGGGAACTCCGGGAGCCATGAGCGGAGTGAGCAAATACAGGCGCGCGGGACTGGAAACGGCCACCGTGTCGCCCAGCCAACAGGCAGCCTTCAGATCCAGGGGTTCGGGGAAGTGGAAACTGTTGATGAGCAAGCCGCTCCGGTTGTCGATCAGGACCAAGGTTTGATTGTCATCCTCGACGTAAAAAGAAAGCCCCGGTCCTGCGACCACCGTTGGGAAGAATCGCGGTCCGGCCTGCTGCTTCCAGATCCAGGAAGCGCCGAGCGCATGCGCCAAGCCGCGCAAAGCCGGATCCTCGCTCCAAGGGGCCACGGTTTGCGAGCGCGATAATTGCAGCCAGGCTTCCGCGAGTTCTTTTCGCGGCGCCCCCAAAGAGCGCAGGAGCTGCGTCTTCTCTTTCCACGCCGCGCCGTTTCCCGGTTCCAGTTCCAGCAAGGTGTCCAGAGCGCGCAAGGCCCCGGGCGCGTCCCGGCGCGCCAGGCTCGCCCTGAAATCGTGGAACAAATAACCGCGATCGCCGCCGGTCCAACGCAACAGCTCGCGGTTCAGGCGCACGCGCCGCCCGTCGGACTGTTGCACCACCAGCCATTTCCGGTTCGGCAGCAAAAGAGATTCCGATCCCCATCCCATTTGGTAATTGAAAAGATTCCGCCCTTTTTCATCCATGGCCAGGCAGGCGCGATCATGGGTCAGGGCGAATAGTTCCCCGACGAAGGGATGGACTTCCGAGATTCCGTCCTGGCGTTGCCAATCCAGCTGTCCCGTGAGCAGGCTGAAAGCCCGCAGTCCCTGACCTCCGGTCAGGAAAATATGTTCCCGCCCCAGGGATATTTGCTCCCGGGTTTCGGCGGGAAGGTTCCATAGAGAAGCGTCGAAAGCGGGCCCGCGACGGATCTCGACGTGATCCGAAGCGCGCAAGGCTAGGAATTCCCCGGAGAAAACGGCTTCAGACGGGGTCTCACGGCCCAAGGCGATGGGGCTGAATGCCCGCCGACCCAAATCGGCCCGGATCAGCCCGGAAGGACAGAAAAGGATGCCTTGACGCGAACGCGGAAAGGCAGGAAGGTAGGAGCATCCGGGACCGGGCAGGGGATGGGTGTAAAGCGTCCGATCCCGGCGCATCAGGCGCAGCGTTTGCGGTCCCAGCAGCAGGAAATCCTCGGTTTCGCCGGTGCCCGAAAAAAGCAATCCGGCATCGGCGGCGAATTTTTCCGAAACCGTAATCGGGGCGAATGCGGGGGCCCGGCGCAGCACGATCCGTTGCGCGTTGCGGGCGCAAGTCAGCAACAATTCCGGCGTGGCGTCCAGGATGTCCTCTCCCGGATTCAGGTGCGCCTCCAACGCGTGCAGCATTCCCTCTGAATCCTGTTGATAGAGGCGGGCCGGAAGATCCTGGTTTTCCGGATCCTCCTCCAGCACATAGCGCGTATCCCCGTTGAGGGAATGGGAGAAAACCCGCGTGGGTAGGGCATGCGCCCGCCCGGCCGGGCGCATCGGGCGGATGGCGTCGGGACTCAAAGCCAAGAGGCGGGCCACCAAACCGCGTTTCTCCGCGAAGGAAAGTCCCTCGCCTTCCAGCGCCCGCGCGTAAGCGCGGATGGCGTCGGCGGAGTCCCCTTCCGCGTCCCGGAAGCGGCCGCGCAAGTACTGCGCCTGGGTGCGGACTTCGGCGCTGCCGGAGTTCTCCAGTCGATCGAGGATGCGATGGGCTTCCGCCGCGTCCCCTTCGATGTCGAACAGATAGCGCGCGGATTCCAGCGCCATCCGTTCCGCGTCGCGCTCCGCGGGCAGGGCGGCGAGCAGGAGGGTGAGAATGTGGGCAATCGCCGACATATCCGTTTCAGCCTCCGGCCGAACCCTCGGGATCGAATTTGTAGCCCACGCCCCGGACGCTTTTGATCCAGACGGGACTGGCGGCGTCCGCTTCCAGTTTCTGACGTAGCTTGCCGATCTGGTTGTCCACCGTGCGGGTGGTGGGCATGCTGTCGGGCGCGTATCCCCAGATGGCCTGGAGCAAATCCTCGCGCGTCACCACCTCTCCGGGCCTGCCCGCCAAGTAGCGGAGAATCTGGAATTCCTTCGCGGATAATTCCAGCTTCCGACCTCCGCGTTCGGCCTCGTAACGGCGGAAATCCACGCGCGCGCCGCCGAACTCCAACACGTCGGGTTCGTTGGGCGCTCCATCGGATGCGCGCCGCAACCGGGTTTTGATGCGAGCCATCAATTCCGACACGCTGAACGGTTTGGTGATGTAATCGTCGGCGCCCATTTCCAGGCCCGCGATCTTGGCAAGTTCCTCGCTCTTCGCGGTGAGCATCAGCACGAACACCTCAGGCTGATGCTTGCGGAGTTGCCGACAAACCTCGAAGCCGCTGGACTTGGGAAGCATGAGGTCCAGCAATACCAAGTGGGGCCGCCAACTCCGCGCCTTCTCGATCGCCTGCTCCCCGTCCGCGGCCGTGGCGGTTTCATAGCCTTCGATTTCGAGAAGGTCCACCAGTCCGGCGCGGATCGATTCCTCGTCTTCAACGATGAGGATCCGATGCATGCGGTCCTCCTTCCTGGGTGAAAGTGATGGTCATTTCGGTGCCCCGGTTCAGGGCGCTGCGCACCTGGATGGAGCCCGCGTGGGCGTCGACGATGCGCTTGACCAGGGCCAGCCCCAGACCGCTCCCGCGCGACTTGCGGGTCATTTCGTCCCCGGCGCGGTAAAACTTGTCGAAAATACGCTTCTGATCGGCGTCGGAGATGCCGCTGCCCTGGTCGGCCACGCGCAGCGTCGCTTTTTCGGAATCGCAGCGCACTTCCAATGCCACCTCGGTGTCGGGCTGGGAATATTTCAACGCGTTCTCCAGGAGGTTTTGCACCACGGCGCGCAAGGCCTCGTAATCGCCCTTGATCCGCGTCGGGACGGTGCGGACGGAGAGGCGGATGGCGGCCTTGGAGAAAGCGTCCGCGAACAGGGCCGCGCATTCCTCCGCCAATGCGCCGAGATCGATCTCGGCGAAGCGCAGGGCGCCGGGGTCCTCCTCCAGCCGGGTATAGCTCAGGATTCCCTCGATCATTCCCTGGAGCCGCTTCGCCTCGTCGCCGATGCGCCGGACGTATTGCTGTTTCTTTTCTTCCTGGGTTTGCCGGCCGCTGGCCAGCATTTCGGCGAACATGCGTATGGCGGTGAGTGGCGTCTTCAACTCATGCGAGACGGCGGAAAGGAAATTCGCTTTCATGTGGCCCATGCGCCGCTCCTGGTCCAGCCCCCGAACGAGGGTTAAAGCACCCAGAAGCAACGCGAGAAGCGAAAAAACCAGCAAGGTGTATTGCAAGGCGTTGCGCCGCCTTCCCTGCGACTGCAG
>JBGPFT010000274.1:0-3611 GCA_041483475.1 Fibrobacteria bacterium
ATGGCGATGCTGTCCTCCTGCATGGCCGCCTTTTGCTCTTCACTGAGAGGAGCGGTGAAAATGGCGTACGCATATTGCCGGCTGTCATCGGGGCCCAGCACAATGGGAATGTCAGGGTCAAAAGGGCGGATGGGATGCGTAATGCCCGAACCCGGTATGGTCTTGTGCGGTCCGATAAAGACATAGGTGAATTTCTCGCTGGCGAAGGTCTTATGATTCCCGAATTCGACGGTGAAGCTGTAGGTGATTCTGTCCCCACGGCGAAGGTTCAAGTATTCGGCATCGTCTAAAACCTGTATCCAAGCGTTTTCCGGCCTGGGCATGGTTTTCACCTTGGAAAATCGCCCGTTCAGCCGGTATGAAACGATGACGGATTGAATTCCCTCCTTCGCCCAATAGAAACGGATGCGCGCCCGGTTGCCGTCGAATTCCTCCACCACATGGATGATCTCCTCAAAACGTTCGAGCCGGCAGTGTTTGCCCAGCGAAACCTTATCCCCGTAAAACGCACCTTGCGCATCCACGTTGTCCAAGACATTGATCTTGGCTAAGGGGGCCGTCAATATACCCCGGAACACCGTGCCACGGCCCACTACTACGTCACTAGTTTGGTTGGTATAAAAGCGCACCAGGTTCGGGTTGTAGACGCCCGAAAACGAGATGGCTGAAAAATCTCCGATGTGAAGATTTTGGGTGACGTTCACCTCCAAGGAAGATTCGCCCAGCGTGACGATTAGTTCGGCCTTGAAACCCAGGTTCAGAGACTTGATGGCATATACCCCGGATTTCAGAGTCAGCTTTCCGAACGGTTCCACCGTCAGGTTCCCGTATTTGCCTGGCGGCAGGGTTTTGGGATGATGCTTGCTCACCGCAATGTCTTGATCCCAGGCGGTGGTATCCGTCTTTTGCGGGATCTCGCAGGTGGGTACGGAAGCGCCCTCGGTAACGATTCCGGTAACCGTGGCCCCTCGCGATTTAGTTAAGGTGCCGTGCACCGTGGCATCGCCGTCCACCTTGGACTTGAACTCAAGCACCGCATTGCCGCCGGAACTGAGATCGCCAGTGAGCCTAGCCTCAGCTCCAAGTCGGACAGAAACGTTGGAGCTAACCCCGCCACCGGAAAGCATGGAATGGCTTCCGACTTCGGTAGACTGGTTGGAATGGATTAGAAACGGGTCGAGACAGGACGTCGCTTGCGCTACGCCCCCCCCAGCAATCAAAATGCCGAAAACTGTGACGAAATTACAGCGCACAAATCCCCCTTTTAGAATTATAACGTGTAGTAGTTAATTCAATCACAGGAATAAAGCCGTTGAATCGCCTACCGAAAATCGGACTTTTTTAGTCCCTATCCAAGTCGTGAAATCAGGCCATTTTGGCGGGTGACTTCAAATTCCCCTTGATTTCAGTACTTGAGAAAAACGTCCCCTCTGCTAGGGGTGAGGCTACCGGCTCCTCAACCTCATGATCCCCGAATCCATAGGGCCGCGCACGCGCGGGGAGGCGTGGGTGCCGTCGATGGAAAGGTTGTACAGCGTCCTCTCCATTTCCAGGGCCATGGGGAAAAGCGAATCCACCTCGAGGCGTTCATGGACTTCGAGCCGCGCGTCGAATTGTTCAATGTCGTTGGCCAACAGGGACAATCCGGGATTTTCAGGACGGGCGGCTTCGAACCGTCGGGCTTGCGAGAGCATGAGGGGAAAAGTTTCCCGGCGCTGGGCCGAGAAGCGGCCCGAACGGTTGGCGATTTCGAGTTGCAGCGAACCCTGCTGGAATTCGGGATGCACACGCGGATCGCGCAGGCAGGCCTCGTAACGCAGGATGCGCGGGAACAGCCGCGTCTCTTCGTCTTCCATCTCGCCGCGCAGCGCGGCGGCGAATTCGCGGAAATCGCCCCGCAGCTCTTGGAGATCGGGGGCGAGTTCGGGTTCCGCCACGGAATGTACGTCGAGCATGGCGTCGATGTCGATGACGAAATTCAGCAGGAAGTCGCGATGATCCTGGGTCAGATAATCCAGGAGATTCGCCGCGGGCAAATCCTGCCACCAGCAGTCGGCCGCCGGAACCGGCAGCCCGTCCAACTCTTCCAGGAAGTCCTCCAGCGCGCCGCCCCGCGCGCGGCGGAAAAGATCGCGCAACGGTCTTTCCAAATCGCCCCAGAACTCGACGCCCCGTTTCTCGAACAGTTCGCCGGCCAGGGGCCGGATGCGCAAAACCATTTGGGCGCGGGTGTCGGCGGTGACGAGGTTTTTCATGGTGAAGCCGGCCTGAGGCCGGATTATCCTCTAACATACTGGGCGAGGTCCCCTCCGCGCTACTGTTTCGATCAGATTTCTTTCGCCCGGGGCCCGGAGTTTGGATGACCCCGCATTTTTGGGCATGGCGATTGCGTACCCGGTCTTATTCCACCGAAAAACCCAAGCCCAAGAGGCGATTGCGTAGCGCGATTTCTCGCGGCGGCATTCCCGTGATGCGGAAACCGGCGAATTCATGCCTTTCCGGGTAATGGCGACGCAAAGCGTCGAACCGCTTCGCCAGGTCCGGGGCTCCCAGAACTTGGCGCAATTCCCGATCATCGCGAGCGCTATCGTGGGAATGGGCGACGCAGAAGCGCAAAACGGAGTCCGGGTCCATTTTTTTCCGCGGAAAAGGGAAAATGGGATGCGAAGGGGTCGGGTAAACTATCCCCGATTTTTTCTCCAAGCCGAAGTGCCGGCAAAAGGCTTCCAGCACCTGACTGATGCCGTTCAGCTTCCCTTGCAGGGAGTAGCCGGCTACATGCGGGGAAATCAGGTCGGCGCGTCCGGCCAATTCCGGGTGGATGGACGGCTCACCGCAAAATACGTCCAGGACCAGATGGCTCAACTTGCCTTGGTCCATGGCTTGGAGAAGCGCCTGTTCGTCCATCACCTCCCCGCGCGAGGTGTTCAGCAAGGTTTTGGGATTATTGAAGGACGCGAAAAATGCCGGATTCAGCATTCCCCGGGTCGCGAACGGGCCGCTTTCGCTCAGAGGCACATGGACGGTCAGGATATCGCTCTTTTCGATCAGTTTTGGCGGTGTCAGGAAGGGCCCTGCATGCCCCGCATCGGCCAAAGGGGGGTCGCAGCGCAAAATCTTCAATCCCAAATGCGGAGCCAATCGGGCCACCTGTTTACCGACATGGCCAAAGCCGATAATGCCCAGGGTTTTCCCCTCCAAGACAAGGCCGCGCCGAACCCGCAAATGAAGCAAGGCGGCGATGATGTATTCCGCTACCGAACGGGCGTTGCAACCCGGGGCTGAGGCGAAGCCGATGCCGGTCTTGCGGAGATAATCCGCATCGACGTGATCCGTGCCGATGGTGGCGGTGCCCACGAAACGAACGGGCGTTCCGCGCAACAAGGCTTCGTTCACCGGGGTCACCGAACGAACGAGAAGCGCGTCCGCTCCTCCCAAATCCCCACGGCGCAACGACCGGCCCGCGAAGATGCGCACCGATCCGTAAGCGGAGAACGCCTCCGGGCCCTGGGGGATGTTTTCATCCACGAGAATGCGCATGCGCGCAATCTAAAAAGCCCGCCGAAAGCCCGGTGCTATATTTGAGGGACCATGGCGAAGAAATCCCGACG
>JBGPFT010000275.1:0-3565 GCA_041483475.1 Fibrobacteria bacterium
AACGGCTTTGCCGGTGACCTGGGAGAAAATCCGCAAATCGTCGAGGCCGGCGATATGGTCGGCATGGGCATGGGTGAGCAAAACCGCGTCGAGTCGTTTGAGACCATGCCGGAGCGCTCCTTGTCTGAAATCGCCGGAAACGTCCAGGATGACGGAATGCGCGTCATCGTGCAGCCAAATACCAAATCGGTTACGGCGGTTGCGCGGATCCGAGGAATTGCAAACCCGGCAGGAACAGCCGATGGTGGGGATGCCGTGGGAGGTGCCGGTGCCAAGGAAGACAACGTGCATGGGGTTAATCTAATCGTTCCCGCTCGTCTCGATATGGCGGGTGGGTTGAATAAACCTGACATAAATCGCGCCTACTCGACGAGCGAAGCTTCGCTTGTCGAGTGTCCGCCCTTGGCGGACGTATCGAGACAAGCAGAACGTGACTGCGGTCACGCCGCGAGCATTCTCCCCGCCTTAGTTTACGGACATCGCATAACCAAAAAAGGAGGAAGCGATGAAACCGACCGTAAAATGCAAACATGGAAAAACACCGTCCCGCCTCGCCGTCCTGGCCGCGCTGGCATTCGCGGCCTGCGATTTCGTTCCCCGCGATCCCGCCTCGCCGGAAAATCCCGGAGGCGGGGGGATGGCCGTGGATATCGAAGTGCGCACCGCGGCTTTGGCCAAATCAGCCGCCGTTCCACGACCCACGGATTCCGCCACCATTCTGGTCGCGGCCCCGGACATGACGCCGCATCTGTTCTGGTTCGGCGGGACGAATCTCAAATTCTCCCTGACCGATCTCACTCCCGGCCCCAGCCGCCACTTCACCGTCCAATTATTCCGGCAAGGCCGGCTGCTTTACGCGGGGGAGGCTGAAACCACCTTGTACGCCGATCGCAAGAACGCGGTGTTCCTGCATTGCCTGCCGCGCTTTTCGCGCGTGGCCGCCAGCGTGCATGTGCCCGTGGATTTTCCCCGGACCGTCGCACGGGGCGAATTGCGCCTGCGGGGCGGGGGGGACACCTTGATCGCCCCCATGAACAGGCGCGGGGAATTCCTGCTGTTCCAACTGGAAGAGGTTCCGGGCGATCGCGATTACGCGGCCTCGCTATTCCTTTGGGATTCCGCCGGGGCCCTGCTGGCCACCGCCGCGAAGGATACCCTGCGCGTGCCCATGGGGCAAAGCGTTTCCCTGGAAATGCCGATCGTCACCACGTTTTCCCAATTGCAAATCGGCCTCACCATGGCTGATCCCATGCAAACCTCCCTGGCCTTTTCCTTTCCCGCCGGGCGCAGGGTTCCGGCGGTTTTCGGGGAAGCGGTGTTTTCGGAATTGTTCCCCGCCCCGGCCTACGAGGATTCGAGCAGTCAGGGCGAATGGTTGGAACTTTTCAACCGCACTTCCGACACCTTGGATTTTAGCGGGTGCGGGGTGGTACGCGACGGGGGAGGGACGACCTCGAAACAGTTTACCTTCGTGGCGGGAACTTTATTGCCTCCGGGGCACGCCTTGGTGGCGGGGCATAAATACGCGCCCAAAACCGATGTTCTCCTCACCAGTTTCACTTTGCCGAACAGTTTGTCCCGTATGGAATTGTCTTGCCAGTCGGGAGTGTTGAAGTTGGATTCCCTGACCTATTCCATGTCGGCTTCCGACTCCACCGTCATCCCCGTCCGCGACGGCAAGGTTTCCGAATTGCGGCCCGCCGGAATTATCCAACGCGCCGATCCGGCTTCCTGGTGCCTGGTTCCCTCCCATCCGAATCCGGGAGAAGGAAGACCCACGCCGGGGACGTTGGAGGATGGCTGCGGGGGGTGAAAGCGCGGAGAAGCGGGGGCGGAGATCCGGCTAAGGATTCCCCGCCCCCGGAGTTTCGCCCTCGATGATCCCCTTCCGTATAAAGCCGTAGGAGAAACCCACTCCGGCGTAAACGATGGCCTGGGCGCAAAGATATTCGGGGAATACCATGCCGAATCCGCAGAGATAACTCGAAAAAATGCTGATGATTTGAAAAGCGTTGAAAACCGGGTTGCGGCGGCGCAAAAGCTTGGGGAGATAAAATGGGCTCACCATGAACAGTCCCATGAGGATCAGGATCAAGGGGAGAACGGTGAGGCCGTTGGAAAATCGATCGGCCACGCCGTACTTGATCACCAGGATGACGCTCAAGGCCGTGAATCCGCCCGCGAAGGTGGACGGCAGACCATGAAAATACTCCTTCAATTCCGCGGCGTCGACGGCGTTGAACCGGGCCAAGCGCATGGCCGTACACAGCATGTACATGCAGGAGGAGATCAGGGCCAGTTGCCGGTGCGCGGCGAACCAGGCGGGATCCGCCGCCTGCAGATAGAAGTAGACCAGGAGACCGGGAGCGATTCCAAAGGCCGTCAAATCGGCCATGCTGTCGAATTGAGCCCCGAATTCGGAAGAGGCCTTAAGCAGCCTGGCGGCGAATCCGTCCAGCTTGTCGAGCAGATTGCACCAAATCAGGATCCAGGCGGCCAGCACGATGGGGGGCTTGGTGGACATCATCGCCGGACCGTGCACCGGCGCCGCGAGGGCGTCGGTCATGAGCAGGATGGCGTAGACGCCGAGCAGGAAATTCAGCCCGGTGAACAGGTTCGGGACGATGAATTTTTTCTGGACCATGGACGACAATGGTAGCTAAACCCCTCACCCCTATCCCTTCTCCATGCTTAAAGGCATGGAGAGGGGAAGGTCGAATCGTTTTCCGAATTTGGACTATCTCCCCCTCTCCATTCGTTTAAGAATGGAGAGGGGGTCGGGGGGTGAGGTTCAGCGATTCGGAAAATACAGGATGAAGTGATCCAGCGTCGTCACCGCGATCCCGTCGCCCGCCAAGGACGGCGTGCCGGGCATGTCGGATAGCGGCAGTTTTTGCATCAGGGCGTGCGTCGACAAGGATCGCTTTTCCAGGGCCGGGGCGGTGGTGCCGATCCAGTAGCCGTCGTCGACGAGCAGGGGTCGGTTGAACAAATAGGTGGAAAGTTGCGCCTGGGAAGCGACGGCGCCCGAGGAACCCTGCACGACCAGGACGCGTTTCGAGGCCGTGCCGATCAGCAAGGTCTGATCACCGCGGCCCGCCATGCTGAAAATCTGCTCGCCCAAATCCTTCTGCCAGGCGATGATCCCACGGGCGCGATCCACGGCCAAAAGCACGCCCTCGTTATACCCGGCGAAGGCGAATTCGCGACCGGCATGGCATTCGGTGATGGTGCCTGGGGGAAGGGACGATTGGGTGAGGCTGCGGCCGGTGGGGAGAAGAACGCTGTGATAGCCCCCCTCGATTTCAAAAACGTCCAGTTGTTCCGAATTGCGCGCATGCGCCAGCAGCAAGCCGCTGCGGCCGAATTTTCTTTCCCAGCGCAATAGGCGCGAGGCGGGATCCAGGAAGCGCAGCGACCCGTTCCAATCGCTGTAAACCAGCCCTCCGGGAACCGGCATCGCCTGGCAGATGGGGCCGCGCAACGGGATGGAGGTGGGAACCCCGGGAGCCATGAGCGGAGTGAGGAAATAGAGGCGCGCGGGACTGGAAACCGCCACCGTGTC
>JBGPFT010000276.1:0-3544 GCA_041483475.1 Fibrobacteria bacterium
CTCTATCAATAGGATGAGACAGGATTTGCAGCTTGACGATATGAGTGGGACAGATTCGAGAGCTTTTTATGATAGCGCCCCCGATTCAATAAGTGATTTTATTCACACCTACCGTAAGCTCCTTGCTAGGCTTGCCAAAGTGTAGCCTTCGGCGCATTTTATTAAGCCCTACCTGCTTAAATCTTCTAAATTTCGCTCTCTAGCCACGAAGGAATTGCAATGAATGCGCTGACCCAGCCCCTATCCCAAGTCGACCCCGATATCGCCGGCCTTATCTCCAAGGAGGCCCGCCGCCAGGAAGAGGGTATAGAGTTAATCGCGTCCGAAAACACCGTCAGCAAGGCCGTGCTCGAGGCCATGGGTTCGGTTTTCACCAACAAGTATTCCGAAGGCTATGCCGGCAAGCGTTATTACGGCGGAAACGAAATCGTGGATGAAATGGAAGTGCTGGCGGTGTCGCGGGCCAAGGCGCTGTTCGGGGGCGAGCATGTGAACGTGCAGCCGCTGTCGGGTTCGCCGGCCAACCTGGCCGTGTACATGGCAGTGTGCAAGCCCGGGGACAAGGTGCTGGGTTTGAAACTCGATCATGGCGGCCATCTTTCCCACGGCCATCCGGTGAATTTTTCGGGGCTCAATTACAGCTTCGCGCAATACGAGGTGGACGAAAAAACCTGCCGCATCGACATGGACAAAGTGCGCGACATCGCCAAGCGGGAGCGGCCCCGGATGATCATCGCGGGTTTCTCGGCCTATTCGCGCGACATCGACTGGAAGGCTTTCAAAAGCATCGCGGACGAGGTGGGGGCGGTCACTTTCGCCGACATCGCGCATATCGCGGGCCTGATCGCGGGCAAGGCGCTGGAAAATCCGGTGCCGATCTTCGACATCGTCACCACCACCACCCATAAAACCTTGCGCGGCCCGCGCGGCGCTATCATCATTTGCAAGGCGGCATTTCAGAAGGACGTCGATCGCACGGTGTTCCCGGGAATCCAGGGCGGGCCGCATGATCATGTCAACGCGGCCAAGGCCGTATGCTTCCACGAGGCCCTGCAACCCTCCTTCCAACAATACGCGAAACAGGTGATCCGCAACGCTCAGGCCATGGCCGCCGAATTGACGGCGCGCGGTTACCGCATCCTCACCGGCGGTACCGACAACCACCTCATGGTGGTGGATTTGCGCGCGCAGGATCTCGCCGGGAAAGCCGCCGAAGTCGCGCTGGACAAGATCGGCGTGTCCTGCAGCCGCTCCACCATCCCCTTCGACACCCGCAAGGCCATGGACCCTTCCGGCATCCGGCTGGGAACCCCGGCCATGACCACGCGCGGCATGGGGGAAAATGAGGCCCGCCAAATCGCCGGGTTCATCGACGCGGCCCTGAAAAAGACCGGCGACGAAACCGCACTGGCCAAAATCCACGGCGAGGTACGCGAATTATGCCGACGATTCCCCTTATACCAGACGCGGTAGGGGGTTCCCTCGTGGGATCCCCTACCGTGTCGGCGAACCGGCCGTCCATGTCATCGGAAAAAACGTCGTTATTGGATCGCGCCGCGCGCGTGCACCAGGATTTTCATATCGGCGGGCGAAGGATTTTCCCCAACGCCTATCTGGCGCCCATGTCCGGCGTCACCGACATAAGTTTCCGCCGCCTGATTTCGCGCCTGGCCGGGGGCCGCACGGGAATGCTCATCTCCGAATTCATCTCGGTGGAAGGATTGACGCGCGACAATCCCAAGTCCATGAAACAACTGGCCTTCGCCGAGGAGGAACGCCCCTTCTCCCTGCAAATCTTCGGCGGCGAAGCCGAGCGCATGGCCTGGGGCGCTACCATCGCGGAGGAAGCCGGCTCCGATTTCGTCGAGATCAATTGCGGCTGCCCCGCCCCCAAGGTGGTGAGCAAGGGCGGCGGATCCGGATTGCTGAAGGATCTTCCCAACCTGGCTTTGATTTTGCGCTCGGTAAAAGCGGCCGTGTCGGTTCCGGTCACGATCAAAGTTCGCATCGGCTGGAACGACGATCTCATCACCTTGTTCGAGACCTTGAAAATCGCGGAAGGGGAGGGCGCCTCAGCCTTCGTCATCCACGGACGCACGCGGGCGCAAGGTTATCGGGGCCTGGCCAATTGGGAATTGATCGGGGAAGCCAAGGCGCGGGCCAAAATTCCCGTGGTCGGCAACGGCGACGTTTTGCGCGCCGAGGATATTCTGCAGCGATTGGAAACCTATCGAGTCGACGGGGTGGCCGTGGGACGCGGCGCCATGCACAATCCCTGGATCTTCGCCCAAATCGCCGACCTGTACGAGGGAAAAATTCCCCGGCAACCGGGCCGCGAGGATTATCTGTGGCTGTTCCGCGAATACGAAACCTTGCTGCGCGGTGAAGTCGATCTCGACATGCGGGTGCTGGGCAAGCTCAAGCAGATGACGGCGCGCGTGCTCAAGGGCTTGCGCGGCGCGTCGGCCGCGCGGCTTTCTTTGTTGCGCTCCCAAACCGTGGCCGAGTTCTTCGATTTGCTGATCGCGTATTTCGATAGCCTGGAAACCGTGGAATCCCGCCTCGACGAATTGACGGACCTGAACGGCAAAGCGGCCACCGAAGTCATATTCGGAAACGCTTTCCGGAATTGAAATCGTGATTTGGCTTCCTTTGGGATTGGCCCTAAGTTCTTGGGCGGCTTTCGCTTTGGGTGCCGCCCCTTTCCGGTCGCAATCGAAGGAGACCACGGGGGGCTTCCTCGATCATCTTTATCCCGTCACCGTGGCTTTTTTCCTCGGCTACCTGGGCATGACGCTTTTGCCGCACGCGCTATTCGAGGCGCGACTTCCGCCCCTGTTGGCTTTCGCCGCCGGGGCGGGGGGCATGGCTTTTCTCACGCGCCGGGTTTTTCACAGCGACCCATGCTGCGAAATCGGACACGAGCCCAATCCCCACGGATGGGCTTCCTTCGTCGCCCTATCGATATGCGCGGTCAACGACGGCATTCTCATCGGCATCCTCAGCCCCTCCTGGTTTTCCGGGCTAAACCTGGGTATGGTGTTTCACAAAGTGACTTCCTCCTTCGCCTTGGCCGTGGTGCTGGGGCATTGGCATTATCGCGGCCGCCGCCTCTATTCTCTGGGCCTGATTCATGGACTCATCAGCCCGGTTTGCTTTTTCGTCGGCCGCTTGCTGCTCGGCTTCCATCCCGCGTCGCTGGACGTCTTGCTCGGATTCTCCGGGGGAATATTGACCTACACCGTGCTGACGGGAATGCTCCCGCATAGCGGTGAAATGCTGAAGCGGAAACCTACGGCCTGGATAGGATTTCTCGCGGCCCTGGCGTTGTCGCTTTACCTGGGATATTTGCACCGGGCCATGCACATGCGTTGATGTGCTTCGGCGTGTTCTCGGGCCAAAGAAAATGAGCCAGGAGGGATTTGAACCCACGACCCACGCCTTAAAAGGGCGCTGCTCTACCAAGCTGAGCTACTGGCTCCCGGGCCGTTGGGAATGCTCCCGAGGGAGCGGCAAAGATAGAACCCGCCGTCGGACCGCGCAA
>JBGPFT010000277.1:0-3541 GCA_041483475.1 Fibrobacteria bacterium
ATCAACTCAACCAACGCCTCCGGAGCCTCATCCTCAGGAATATTCTTCTGCACGCATTCCCGCCCCACATAAAGACTCACCTTACCCGGTGCTCCGCCCACATATCCAAAGTCTGCATCCGCCATTTCGCCGGGACCGTTCACAATGCAACCCATCACCGCGATGGCAATATTCTTAAGGTGTGCCGTTTTGCCCCGGATGCGTTGCGTGGTGCTTTGCAAATCGAACAGCGTCCGGCCGCAGCCGGGACAGGCCACGTATTCGGGCTTGCTGCGCCGCACGCCCGCCGCTTGCAGCACGTCATAGGCCAGATTCGAAGATGCTTTGGCCCCCGCCGCGCTTTCCACGTGGATGAGATCCCCGATGCCGTCGGCCAGCACGGCGCCCAGGCGCGCCGCCACGGCCATATTGCCTTCCGACATTCCGTCGGTGCGATCGCGCAGGACGATGAGATCGCCGCCCCGGTTTTGGGTTTCCAGCCAAGCCGCCAGATGGCGATAAGCCCCGATGAGATTCGGCAAGGCCGGATTGCAGGACCAAAGGATTGTCTGCTTTTCCCCGAGCTTCATCCCACCCAAATCCTCGACCCGACTTAGACACATTTCAACGACCTTCCCCCCGCGGGGGAAAGGGGGAACAACAAGTGATCGACCCGAGGACTCCACTATTGGCCAAGCATCCCCCGTCACCCACTCAACCTTTCTCTCTCCCCCGGGCATGGCCTCGGACTTCGGATCGGAAACCCCCACAGCCACGGCTTCGCGGCCTCCGGCCTTGAGGCTTCCTAATTCCACCGATGTCGATTCGCGGCGATGATAGTCGTAGAAAGCGATGCGTTCCGGCAAACCGGGAACGGCGGGATACAGCGCCGGGTCGCAAAGCTTCACCAAAGATTTCGCCACCGGGATTTCCTGCACCGGATCTTCGGTCAACGAAACTCGGATGGTGTCCCCGATGCCGTCGAGCAAAAGGGCGCCGATGCCCACCGACGATTTCAGCCTTCCGTCTTCCCCGTCGCCCGCCTCGGTGACGCCGACATGGAAGGGATAGGGCTTGTGGCCCTCATCCAAACGCTGGGCCAAAAGGCGATAAGCCTGGATGGCCACGCGCGGATTGCTGCTTTTCATGCTGAATACGATTTGATCAAAATTCTCGGCTTCGCAAACCTTCAAATACTCCAGCGCCGATTCCACCATACCCAGCACGGTGTCGCCGAATTTCCACATCATGCGATCGGAAAGGGAACCGTGATTGGTGCCGATGCGCAGGCAAACTCCGCGTTCCCGGGCCGTGCGCGCCAGGGGCGCGAAGGCGTCATAGACACGCTGGCTTCCGGCCGCGAAGGACGCGTCGTCGTATTCCCGTTGCGCCGTGGACTTGGAGTCGACGAAATTCCCCGGGTTGACGCGCACCTTTTCCACCCATTTCACCGACTCATAGGCCGCGCGCGGTTGGAAGTGAATGTCGGCGGAGATGGGAACATCGCAGCCGGCGTCGCGCACCTTTTTCACGATGTCGCGCAGGCATTCCGCGTCCTTTTGCGTGGGCGCGGTGATGCGCACCAATTCGCAGCCGGTGCGCCACAATTCCAAGGTCTGAAACACCGTGGCATCGATGTCCTTAGTGTTGGTAGTGGTCATCGACTGCACCAGAATAGGCGCGCTCCCGCCGATGATGCGGTTGCCTACGCGCACGGAAATGGTTTTCCGCCGCGACGGGGCGAAGCGATCGGCCATGTAAGGCAGATTGTCGGGCAATTCGGCCCCGGCGGTTTTCTGGATCATGGGATTCTCATCCGCGATTAAAAATACCTTTTAAGCCACTTGGTGGGTTGAAAGGGAGCCATCGTGAACCGCGCCGTTTTCGCCTTGCTATGCGGGTTCGCCCTGGGTGGCGCAGAACCGCTGACCCTCCGGGCCGCTCAGGAAATACTGCTACGGACGGCCCCAGACATCCAGATCCAACGACAGGAACAGGAAAAGGCGGAGGCCCAACTGAGCGAGGCGCGCGCCGCTTTTTGGCCTTCACTCGACGTAACCGGATCCTATCAGGCCCTTTCTGATTCCAATCGCATCCATTTTTCCTCACCACCATTAACCATCGATCGCTCTTTGGGCGACCGTGATCGCGAAGAATACGGCCTTGATCTTTCCTATCCCCTGTTCACCGGAGGGGCGCGCATACGTCAAGTTCAAGCTCGTCGAAGCGCCGTAGAGGCTCAGGCCTCACGCTTGCGCGCCGTGGAAAACCAAATTTCATTCCGCCTCGCCGTTTTGTTTTATGCCTGGCACTCGGCCGAAACGGCGCACCTGGCCCAGGATACCATCGCCGGCTATCACCGCGACTATGCCGCCCGCATCGAAGCGGTGGTGAAAGGGGGTGCGGCCTTGCCTTCGAAAGCGGCCGCCGCGAAAGCCCGGTTGCTCGGCGCCGAATTGGATATTCAGGCGGCTACGGATTTGCGCGACTCCCTGGGCCGGGCGGCCGCCTTGCTGCTGGGACTTCCGCCTGAACCCTCGCTGGTCTTCGCTCCGGAGACGGGGCCGGAATCGTCGGATACGGGCATGGCCCCGAAAAATCCGCGCCCGGAAATCGAATTCCTGGATCGCAGTTCTGAAGGTCTGGAATATCAGGAAAAGGCGCTGTCATCCCAACGCTGGCCCACGGTGGCGGGTTTGCTCGGTTATCGCGTCGCCAATCCCGGATTGAACCTCGGCACGAATGAATACATGAATTACGGTTTGGCCGGTATCCAATTGCGATGGAATCTCTTCGACGGTTTCCGCAACCGCGCCCAACGCGCCCAAACACGGGCCCAGCGCGAGGCCATCCGGGTGGAAAAGGAAAAGCAGACGGCCTTTTGGGAAGACGCCATTCTTTCAGCCCAACGTTTGGAAGCACGCCTGGAAAAATCGGACCAAGCGGCCCGTGCCGCCTGGGAAGCTTCTCGCCTGGCTTTGAAGGAAATACGGTCGCAACATCAGCATGGCACGGCCACGGATCTGGAATTGCTCGACGCCCAGGTCCAGGAAGCCCAAGCCGCGTTGCGGCTGCGGCAACTGGGTTTGCAACAGCGCCTGGCCGCATGGCAATCGCACTTCGCACGCGGGGAAAACCTCCGCTTCACGGGAGACTAAAATGAATATGAAAACCTTGAAAACTCTGGCCGCGGCCATCGTCCTGTGCGCGCTGGGCTGCCAAAAATCCGATAGCGGAAAATTCCTCGGCTCGGCCGTGGTGGAAGCGGAAACCTGGCAAGTTCCCGCCTTGGTGTCTGGACCTTTGTCCGCGGTGTTCAAGGGAGAAGGCGACAGCGTGCGCGCCGGGGAATTGCTGGCGTGGGTGGACACCGTTCCCTATGCCCTGCAATACTCCGAGGCCGAGGCCGGATTGTCCGAATTGGGCGCCAGCGTGGCCTCCAAGTTCAGCGAGATCGGCGCCGTCCAGGCTGAAGTCCATGGCATGGATCAGGATTCCTCGCGCCTCACTCCCCTGTCCCAGGCGGGCGCCGCCACGCCGCAGCAAATGGATAAGCTTGCCA
>JBGPFT010000278.1:0-3530 GCA_041483475.1 Fibrobacteria bacterium
CATCCGGGAAAAGTCGCGGCTTGGATTGTCCCGGCGACGGGAGCGGCGGAAACGGATCCGTCGTTTTCCGCCTGGAAGGCCCGATTCCCGGGCGTTCCCGCCTTCCTGTCGCTGGAAGACGCGGACGATTTCATCGCGGAAAACCATGGCTGAATTCACTTTGCAAATCATTTCCGGCGCCCAGACGGGCCGCAAGATCAAGATCGAAGGCACATTGACCCTGGGACGCGCCGCGCAAAGCGGCGTATGCTTTTCGGGGCCGGATGCCGCTTCGGTGTCCTCCCAGCACGCCGCGCTGAAAGTCCGGGGTGGACGGCTATTCATCCGCGATTTAGGCAGCACCAACGGCACCACGGTGAACGGGGAGGCAGTCACCGAATCCGCTTTGGATCTGAATTCCATCATCGGTCTCGGCACCAACGGGCCGAAATTACGCGTTTTGGATCCGAGTGGTGCCGCGTCCGGTTCCGGCACGTCCTTTCGGTCCACGCCCCCCGAAGCCGCGAAGCCGGGAAAATTCCCGGGGTTTCCGCCCGCCGAGGCCGGAAACTACACCATCGGGTTGGCCCAACGCATGACGAATGACGAGGCGGACCATGGGGAGATCCGGGAGTTGATCAAGGACAAGAAACGGGCGGATCGCCTGGTGAAGGCGGGGGTGCTGGACAAGCGCGAAGCCCGCATGATCGAACACGCCGCCCATACCTATTCCGCGGGCAAGAAAAGGGCGCGTGTTGTTTTGGGAGCCGTTGCGGGCGCGGCTATGGTCGTCACAGGAATTTTGCTGGCGCAAAATCTCGGTTACCGATCCAAATTGAAGCAGCAAGAAAACCTGCTGCAGAATATCCATGAACTCGAATCCCAATTGGCCGAGACGGGCGCTAAGAGCGGGGCGGTTTCCGACCAAGCCGCCGATCACGAGAAAGCCCAACTGGTGGCCCGGTTGCGCGCGGCGGAACGGCAGTTGGTCAGCGTGCGCGGGCAAATCCGTAGCCGGGATCTGGTCAGCACTTATAAAAATCCACTGGGCCGTGAAATCCACACCATCATGGAAGGCTTCGGCAAGAAAGATTATATCGTGCCCGACATTTTCATCGCCCAGGTGCAGAAGCACATCAACACTTTCACCAAAACCTCGACCCGGGCCATCCTGGAGCGTTCCTTGGCCAACGCAAGTCGGTACCAACATCTCATCGAGAACGAATTGGCGAATACGGGCATGCCCCTGGCCTTCTTCTACCTCGCCATGCATGAAAGCCTGCTGGATCCCGCCATTACCAGCTCGGCGGGAGCGCGGGGCCTGTGGCAGCTCATGCCCCAAACCGCGCGCGATTACGGACTCGACGTGCCTGCGGATTGGAAGACTCTTCCCCCGGAGGCGGATCAGCGCACCGATCCGGCGGCGTCCACCCATGCCGGGATCAAGTACGTGAAAACTCTGTACGCCGAATTCGGCGACGTGGCGCTGGCCATGGCCGCGTACAACGCCGGCGAAGGCCGCATCCGCAAGGCTTTGCGTGCCATCGACGACCCGGTGAACAACCGCGACTTCTGGTACATCTACCGCATGGGCGACCTGGCGGGGGAAACCAACGAATACGTGCCGAAGATCATCGCCACCATCATCGTCGACAAGAATCG
Organism: Fibrobacteria bacterium; assembly: GCA_041483475.1. Lineage (GTDB taxonomy): Bacteria > Fibrobacterota > Fibrobacteria > UBA11236 > UBA11236 > UBA11236. Next base: position 1,642 of record JBGPFT010000278.1, read on the forward strand.
CGCGCGCTACGGGTTCGCGCCCTGATGACCCGCGTTTCCATCGACGTTTCCGAAGCCGACGCCCTGCTTCATGGCAGGGTCCGCCCATTTCCCGCGGAAAACGTTTCCCTTTGGGATGCGGCGGGAAGGATTTTGCGCGAGCCGGTGAAGGCCGACGCCGCGTATCCGCCTTTCGATCGCGTGTGCATGGACGGATTCGCGCTGCGCCATTCATCCATCGTAGAGGGTCGAACTGACTTCGCGGTAAAAGGATTCGTTCCAGCCGGAGGGCAACCCATTCCTCTGAACGACGCCGCAGGCTGTCTCGAAATCATGACTGGCGCGGCTTTGCCTTCCGGCTGCGATTGCATCGTGCCCGTGGAGGAAACGATTCGCGAGGGTGAAACCGTTTCCCTCAAACCCGGAATTTCCGTGCGGCCAGGCCAACACGTGCATCCGATAGGTCGGGATTATTTGGCAGGCGATATTTTGCTCGAGGCCGGAGTCCGCATGTTAGGCCCGCAATTAGCCGTGGCGGCCGCCGTGGGCTGCGGAAGCCTGACGGTGTCGTCGCGACCCCGCATCCATTTGATCTTGACGGGAGACGAATTGGTGGCCGTCGATCAAAAGCCGAAGGACGTGCAAATCCGCATGACCCATCCTTTCGCTTTGCGAGGCATGCTCCAACCTTGGGCCGATCTCCGCTTCGTCCACGTGCGCGACCGGGCCGACGAGATCCAGGCCGCCGTCGAAACCGGATTGGCGGAATCCGATATTTTGCTGATGACGGGCGGGGTTTCCGCGGGTCGGCACGATTTGGTTCCCGAAACTTTGGCTGCGCTGGGCGCGAAGATTTTGTTCCACAAAGTGAAGCAAAGGCCGGGGAAACCTATTTGGGTAGGCGAATCGAAAAAAGGAAAACCGATTTTCGCCTTTCCCGGCAATCCGGTAGCGGCCACGGTTTGCGCGCGGCGCTTTCTTCTCCCCTGGCTATGGCGCTGCCTGGAAATGGACGAACCCATTCCTCTCCGCCTGCCTCTCACCGACGCCATGAAAAGCCACGACACCTTGACCTTATTCGCCCCCATGACCCGCCGCGCCGCGCCCGGCGGAGGCTGGGAATTGCATCCCGTCCCCGTGCGCGGTTCCGGGGATTTCGCCGGGCTTTCAGGATCGCATGGCTTCGCGGAAATCCAAGCCGGCGGCCAACGCATACAGGCCGGGGAAATGCTTCCTTATTACGATTGGGGCTTCGCATGATAGCCCATCTCGGACCCAAGCCGATGGCCCCGGCCCTGCTCGACGCGCATGGCCGCGTCATGCGCAAACTGCGCGTTTCGCTCACGGACGCCTGCAATTACCGCTGTTTCTATTGCATGGAGGAGCATCCGGTTTTCACCGCCCCGGCGGACCTGCTTTCTCCGGAAGAAATCGAGGAGATTTGCCGCCGTTTGGTTTCGCTGGGGCTGGAGGAGATCCGCGTCACCGGCGGCGAGCCCACCTTGCGCCCCGAGTTCGCCGAAATCGTGGAGCGCCTGTCCGAATTGCCGCTGAAAACTTTGGCGCTGACCACCAACGGCCATTATCTGGAAAAACGCCTGCCGCATCTGAAAACCACCCGTCTTTCCAAGATCAACATCAGCGTCGACAGTTTGGATGAAGGGCGTTTCCACTCCATCACCCGCGGCGGGGATTTGCCGCGCGTGCTGAAAGCGTTATTCCTGGCCCGGGATATGGGGTTCGAGGTGAAGCTCAACGCCATCATTTTCCGGGGCGTGAACGACGGCGAAATCGTGGACTTCGCGCGCTTCGCGGCGGCGGAAAAAATTGAAGTGCGTTTTTTGGAATACATGAAAATCGGCCCCGGCCTAGCCGACTTCGAAAAACGTTTTGTTCCGGCCGCCGAAATG
>JBGPFT010000279.1:0-3520 GCA_041483475.1 Fibrobacteria bacterium
GCCTATTTCATCCGCACCAATCCGGTGCGGATAAGCCGGACTTCCTGGCGGTTGCCGGGGTATTTCAGCGTCACCTTCCAGATGTAGACACCCTGTCCGGCGTTCCGGCCGTTTTCGTCGCGCTGATTCCACATCAGGAAGGAAGCGTACCCCTGAGACGAGAACTGCCTACGGGCCGGGTTGTTCATTTCGCCGTGATAGCCGAATTGCTGTTGCCAGCTCTTCACGAACTGGCCGAGGTGATCGTACAGGTCCACCGTGGCGATGTAGCGGGTGGTGGTCATGATTATGAGGGCGCTCCAATCCTGCAGCGGGAATGGCGTCAGGGGGGTGGACTCCATGGCGTTGGAATCGGGCGGGTCGCCTGGATTCTTGTCGATGATTTGTTTCCAATTCGGATCGAGTGCGTTGAAATTCCAGGGCGGGACGTATACCAATTGGCCAGAGTTGTCCAATTTTATGTTGCTGGAGCCACCGTTACTTGCCGTATAAGTCGCCTGGCCGGGCCTAGTTCCTCCGAGGGGAGGATATCCGCCGGTGTAGCGGATGGACGGTACAGGTTCGTAGCCGCCCAGGAGTATCCCCAGCCGGCCCGGCAGGTTGCCGGGAATGTCCACGAAATACCCGTCGATTTCCAGGTAAATGCAGCTTCCCACGGGTACCGCGGTCGGGGCCGTATGCAGTTCGAAACTTGTGGCGTAAAGTCCCGGAGGGGTGGCGATGGGCGCCCCTTCGGTGACGATGGGCTGGCTGCTATTGGCGATGGCCGGGTCATTGCAGTTCCCGCCGCTGGGGCTGCGGGCATAGCGGAAGACACCGTTCCAGGAGCTGGCGTACTTTTGCATCTGCTCGGACACGGTGATTAACAAGGTGTCGGGATTCACGCTGCCGGTGGTGACATTGTTGTTCCAATCCGTGGGATGCTTGACGGCTATTTGCGGCACCGGGCCCGCCGAGTCGTTCAGGGTGTCGTGCTGGCCGCCGAAATAGCTGTCGCCGGGCAGGATGACGAATGGCGGCGGGGTACCGGCAGCGGTCAGGAACTGGGGGAACGGAGCGTTGAGGCCGGAGCCGTTGAGCAGAAGGATGAGAGTGAGGCTGTCGGCCGATACCGTCGGCACGGCGCTTCTGCGGTTGGCCCCATCGACGTTCCAGTAAATCGTGTCAATGCTCGCGGGGATGCGATTGGGACTGAGCTTGCGGCTGAAAGGCAGGTAGACGGCGTCCACGTATCCGTCGCCGTTGAGGTCTCGTACGTATCCCCGTCCGGAAATGGGGTTGAATTCGGAAAGCAAGGTGATGTCGGCGCGAGCCGAGTCCCCGGTGGACATCCTGACCACTCCCGTGGCCAAAACCGAGGTGGAAGCCGCGCCGATGTTTAATTGCGGATCGAGCCGGCGGTTGTTGTTAACAAACGTGGTCACTGAAAATCCGAAGGGCACTAAGCCCACATAGATCCCGGTGGCGATCCCGGTTTCGATTACCAGGATGGAATCCCGTTCACCTTGGGTGGTGATGAAATGGATAACGAGGGTATCCAGAAGATTGCGCCGGACGGTCGCCGCTTCCGCGATCACCAGGAAATTGGAGGCCGTGGCATCGGAAACCGAGAAAATTTGGGAAGAATCGGCGGGGGCGGCATAGCGCAAGGTCACCGTGAGGGGCGTGTACCAACTCGACGAAATGCTCGCGCCGCCAGGTGGGAATACCGGGTCGACATAGCTGGCTGTAATTTGATCGCTGACAAGACAAACCAAAAGGCCGTCATTGGGAACCACCGCGGGGTCGCCGGGGAGGGGCGGGGCATGGGTTTCGCCCTTGGACAAGGGAGGATTGAGGGTATAGGTACCGTTGCCGTTGCCGGAAAGCGACACGTCCTCATAGTCGCCCGACCCCGCGCAGGTTACCCGCACCGTCGCCTGGCCGGGACCCGAGGTCGTGGTGAAAACCTGATCGACGATGGTGACGGCCACGCTGGAGGTGAGACGCCCCACTTGGCCGCCGCCCACGGGATCGGTCATGCTAATGGCGGCTTGTAAATCCGGATAGGCAATGCGCAACAACGCGGTTGCCGTACCACCGTCGGCAATTCCGAGATTATTGTGCGAGGCTACGGTGGCGGTCAATTGCCCCAGGAATTGGGATTGGATGATCCCGTCGCCCGGCACCGGAACTGCGTCCTGCAAAGTGAAAGTCCCTTCCCAAAACCCGCTGACGGGGTTATAGGTCAAGGTCAGATTCTCCGCATCCGCCCCGATGGGCGAGCCATTGCTAATCACGCTCAAGGCTAAGCGGATGTTTATCGTATTCACGGCGGCAGCGATGCCCGATGACCAATCATCCGCATAACGCACCCGGATTACTCCGTTGGCGGGAGAGTATAAGTCGTTGGGCTGCAATGGCGCGGTTCCGGCGGCGTTTAGGAACACCAAGGTGGCCGCGGTTTGGGTGGGCGCCCCGTAGGTGGCCGTTCCGGTGGCCGTGCTTTGGAATAGGGGATTCACCAGGGAAAATAGGGCGGTCAATTGGTCTCCCACGCTGAGTACTTGCAGGGTGTTGTTGCCCGCCGTCTTCGGGGTGTTTTCGTTCAAGGTGATGGCCGGGGAGTAATAGATCCCGGAACCGGCGGTATCGATCAAAGTATAGGGGCCTTCATTATCCGTGCCTCCCGCGGCGGAGGTCAAGGTAGTGGTATAGGTTCCCGGCAATCCCGGCCGGGTCGAAACCCGCACGTAAACCGTGGTGGTACCGTTGGGAATTTGCGTAACGCAGGGGTCCCCTAATACGAGGACGAAACAGGCCGTGGATTGAACCGGGGCGGGTATGAAGATGACGGTATCGTGCACCACGTCGGCAAGGTTGTTGGGATTGGTCCAGGTCGCGATCAAGGTGTCCGGCAACCTCGCCTGCAACGTGCCGTTCGCATCGTTGGGCGCGGCGGCGACCAATAAGGCGATGTTTCCCTGGAAGATGTTGGCTGTACCGGTAAACTGATTGAGGGCCAATGCCGGCGATTCATCGTCGCCCAGCATCTGGGAGCGTATGGGAGCGTTTACGGAATTGCCCAGTCCCCCCTGGTTGGTGGTCACCCGAATTAGCAGAGCCGTGGCCGCATCGGTGACGGTGCGACGGCCCACCAAGGGATCGATGGGGAGCGCAATCCCATTGGCGTCCAGGATGACGATGCTCGATGCCAGGGCCCCGCGCAAAAAGACTTCAGTCATGACACGGCTGCGCACATACCAGATCCCCTGACCCATGGCCACGGCCTTGATGGTATCGGAGGCCAAGAGGGTGATGGGGGTGGTGTAGGCCTGCGGTAAACCGGGCTGGGGCAAAGTCCCGTTCTGGGTGTAAGCAAGGGCGGCTCCCGATGTGGTGGTGGTCAGGGATACCGTGGTCTGGGAGGGGAAGGGAAGACCGCTGGACGATACAGCCACAGGCATGGCGGTTTCGGTGATGGTCCATTGCGAGACTGTGCCATACACCGGGTCGGTGTAGGTGATGACAATATTGCCAC
>JBGPFT010000280.1:0-3501 GCA_041483475.1 Fibrobacteria bacterium
CCTTCCCGGCTTCAGCCTGGTGGGCCTTCCCGACTCGGCTGTGAAGGAAGCGCGCGAGCGTGTCTTTTCGGCGCTCAAGAACGCCGGCTTCTCGGTTCCGAGCCGCCGTATCACCATCAATCTCGCTCCCGGCGATCTCCGCAAGGAAGGCACCGCCTTCGATTTGCCCATGGCGATTGGCATCCTGGCCGCCTCGGAGCAAGTCGATCCCAGCGCATTGGAAGATCTGGTCGTATTAGGCGAACTCGCTCTCGACGCGGGACTTCGCCCCGTGCGCGGAATGTTGTCCATGGCCTTGATGGCGCGCCAGCAAGGGTGGAAACGGGTTTTGCTTCCGGCGGCCAATGCCGAGGAAGCGGTTTTGGTTCCGGGCCTGAAGCTGATGCCCGCCAGGACGCTTCAGGAAGCCTTGGCCTGGATTCGGGGCGAGGAAGTCGTCATCCCCGTTTCCAATCCGCGTCCACAACCCGAACACCCGGAAGAGGATCTGGACTTCGCCGAGATCAAAGGCCAGTTACAGGCCAAACGCGCCTTGGAAGTGGCCGCCGCCGGAGGGCACAATTTCCTGATGGCGGGCGGACCGGGATGCGGAAAAACCTTGTTGGCGCGGAGGCTGCCCTCCATTCTTCCTCCGTTGTCCGACGAGGAGGGGCTGGAAACCACGCGCATCTACAGCGTATCGGGTTTGCTCAAGCCCGGCCACGGCCTGGTGCGAAAACGGCCCTTCCGCGCCCCGCATCATTCCATCAGCGATCAAGCCTTGGTGGGCGGCGGCAAGATACCGCGGCCCGGCGAAGTGAGTCTGGCGCATCTCGGTGTGCTTTTCCTCGACGAGCTTCCCGAGTTCCGCAAATCCACCTTGGAGACTTTGCGGCAACCGCTGGAAGACGGCTCCGTCACCATCGCCCGCACCGCGCATACCATCACCTATCCTTCGCGGTGCATGCTGGGCGCGGCCATGAATCCCTGCCCCTGCGGTTATCTGCAGGATCCGGATCGCTGCGTGTGCGGACCCGAAAGCATCCGGCGCTACCGGGCCCGGATTTCCGGCCCACTATTGGATCGTATCGATTTGCATCTCGAGGTTTCCGCCTTGCCCGTAGATGAATTGTTGGGCGAATGTTTGGAGGAACCCTCTTCGGCTATCCGTTCCCGCGTTGCGGCGGCGCGCGCGATTCAGGAGAGCCGTTTCCTCGCCCATCCCGGGGTGTTTTGCAATGCCCACATGTCCGGCCGAGACCTGCGCCGCTTCTGTCCGCTTCCGCCTTCGGCCCGAAGCCTTCTGCGCGGCGCGGTGGAATCCCTGGGGCTTTCCGCCCGCGCCTATGACCGCATTCTCAAGGTGGGCCGCACCATCGCGGATTTGGAGGGAGTCGATGAAGTCCAGGAACGGCATTTGGCCGAAGCCATTCATTACCGGAGCTTGGATCGTCGCTTCGCGACCGTTTCCGCCAGGGACGATTGAACTCTCTGGCGTTCCCCGAAGGTTGAGCTTGTCCCGAGCCCTGCCGAGGGAGTATATTCACCGGTAAGGTTCACCGTTCCAACGGGGGCGTAAAGGTCTCGACGGAGTCGAATGAGCTGAGAGTCGCATGCCGAGGATCCTGGTTGGCCTCGTAAATCACTCCAGGAAAACAGAACTGCAGAAGAAGTCAATTCTTATGCAATGGCTGCCTAAGTAAAACTAGGCGCCACAGTCTTCCCGGATGGCGCCTCAACGCCGGGTCGATTGGCATACTTTGAGGCTGGGTCCCGCAAGCTGTCTGGGAGGCGGGGTCGAGATCACCGGGCGAGCATTCGGGGCAGCCGATTCCCAGGGCGGCTCCGGAGGCGAGAATCAAATCGGGAAAAAAGCATGTAGGAGCGATCGGTGAGTTGATTTCGGACGCGGGTTCGATTCCCGCCGCCTCCATTTTTAAACCTTCCTATATAGGTTGTTGAGACGCGGCCGAAACTATCTCGTGAAATGCCGTTTTTATCCTAATTTTTCTCAGAAATCGCCAATTTTTTACGGATTTCGCGGCCTATATTCCTTACGTACAACAAGCTCTTATCCGGCTTGTCGGTTTCCGAAAGGAAGGCCGGTTCGGATAGATTCGGAGAGGAAAAAAGAATGTCGCAGAAATTGAATATCGCCATCGTGGGCCTGGAATTCGGAAAGGAATTCATTCCGATTTACCAACGGTACCCGCATACCCGCATGTACGCCATTTGCCAGCGATCGCAGGACAAACTGGATAAAACCGGGGACGTGTTCGGCGTCGAAGTTCGCTACACCGACTACGCGGAACTGCTCCGCGATCCGGAAATCGACGCGGTGCACATCAATACGCCCCTGCAACTCCACGCCGATCAGGTGGTGGCGGCCCTTGAGGCGGGCAAGCACGTCGCCAGCACCATTCCCATGGCCACCTCGGTGGCGGATTGCAAACGCATCGTGGACGCGGTGGAGCGCACCGGCCTCACCTACATGATGATGGAAACCGTGGTATACAGCCGCGAATACCTGTTCGTGAAGGAAATGTTCGACCAGGGGGAATTGGGCAAGGTCCAATTCATCCGCGCCTCGCATCAGCAGGAGATGTGGGGCTGGCCGGATTACTGGCACGGCATGCCTCCTATGCACAACGCCACCCACGCCATTTCGCCATGCCTTTCCCTGGGTATGTGGGAGGCCGAGTCAGTTTCCTGCCTGGGAGCCGGCCGCGTTCAGGAGTTCATGATCCCCAAATACGGATGCCCCTTCGCCATCGAAACCACCCATATCCGCTTCAAGGAATCGGACGCCGCCGCCGAGGTGACGCGCTCCCTGTTCAACACCGCGCGCCAATATCGGGAACATTTCGACGTGTTCGGTTCGAAGAAAACTTTCGAGTGGACCCAATTGGAGGGTGAAGATCACGTCATCCATACCGGAGAAACGCCGGCGCGGGTCAAGATTCCGGATTATGCCCACCGCCTTCCGCGGGAGATACAGGCCTTCACCTCCGGCGGCGTTTACGACGTCGGGGAAAATGCCCACCGCTCCTTTGTGCAGGGCGGCGGCCACGGCGGTTCCCATCCGCATCTTGTGCACGAGTTCATTTCGTCCATCCTGGAATGCCGCGATCCCTATCCGAACGCGCGGCAGGCCGCGAATATCACCTGTTCAGGCATTCTTTCCCATGAGTCGGCCATGCAGGGCGGCAAGCGCATCCCGCTTCCCGAATGGACGCTTTGGAAAAACAAATCTGCCCTGAGCCGGGTGGGGGCGCGCGCCCGGAAAATGGCCGTACCGGCGTAATCTAAAGGAGTAAGGAGATGGGATTGAAGGTGAGCAACAAGGGCAAGGCAACGTTGTTGGGACGTTCATTACTGGTATACGCGGCATTCGCCTGCGGGACGGCGTTTGCGGCTGAAAGCAGTTTGAATTTTTCCGGGTTTGCATGGACCCAGTACATAAATGGATTGACCCCCATGTATAAGGGTGCAGCCAATTTCGACTACGAGCCTTTTCTCAGC
>JBGPFT010000281.1:0-3490 GCA_041483475.1 Fibrobacteria bacterium
CACAGGGCATTTACCGAAAACCAAAAGGGACGAAGCATGGGGAGCCTTCCCTCAAGTTAGCGGGATTCATGCCGGATGAGGTGCACATTCCGACGGAATTGAATCGTATTTGCCAGGCCGTCGTCCCGCAGAACCTTTAAAACAGCCTGTAGACCGTGCAAAGCGGATTCGAGATCATCGTACATTTCGCGCTGGTACAGGAGCTTATGCACGGCGCCCGAATCTTGGAGGGAGGCCAACAGTTTTTCCAGCGATCCAAAGGCCGATTCCAATCCACGCTCGAAGGATAGGGTCGTTCCCACGATTCCGTTCATTCGCTTCCAGGCCGGATTCAGGGACGCCCGGGAAGCGCGGAGATCCCGACTGGCCCCTGCCTCCGCGAGTACCAAGGCATCGACTCCGGATCGCATATCCTTTCCCATGCTCGCGGCCTGTCCGGCCACGCCGTGCAGACGGGTGATGGCGTTTTCCAGCCTCCCCTGCAATTTCCCCGGCGCCAGCGGGGCCTGGCTACCGGTGAACAGGCGAACGGTTTCTGCGCGCAAGGTGAGCACCAAATTGAGGAGATCGTCGACGCGATGCACGGTTTCGGCGATGCCGGCCGCGAACATTCCTTCCTGCACCCGGGTTTCGTCCATGGGAAGCGAGGAATGCCCGGGCACCAGCACGACGATGCGCGATCCCATCAGGGAGTAATTGAAATCCACGAAGCGGGAATCGGCGGGGATGAAGCCCCGATGGAACAATTCGATTTCCACCACCGAGGCTTCGGGATGATCCGGGTCCAAGGCGAGGCTGCGCACCTTGCCGATGGGCACGCCTTCCCGCGTCACGGGATCATCCGCGATCAAGGTCCCCAACTCGGGGAAATGCACGCGCACCACGCGGTGGGCCTGGGTCGCTTCCCGGCGGAAGGCGCTGACCCCGGCGGCTACCGCGATTAAAAGCAAAAACAGGCAGAAATAACCGGTGATGCGGGCGCTGGTGTCCATGGCGATTCGCCATCATTGTACAACGATGCGATGGGTTATTAAAGTATGCCCATGCGAATCGCGGGAAAAATCGCCTTGAGTTGCATCGGGTTCGGGTTTTGGGGATGCCGTTTGGCCACCCATGAAAGTCCCATGCCGGTTTCCCTGGCGCAGCAGCGGCTGGACAAGCCCGATACCGAGGATTTGGCCGCTTTTCTGGTCGAATGGCATCCCCAGGATTGGCGCGCCCATTTGGCCCGCGCCTTGGCCGCCCGAAACTCCGCGGAGCGGCACGACGCCTTGACGGCCGCTTTATGGCTCAAGCCCCGGGAACCCTTGCTGCTGTACGTCGCGGCCTTGGACCGCTTGGCCGCTCATGCGCTGGTCGACGATTCAGTGGCGCTGTGGTACCTGGAAGAGGCCATGGGCTCCGATCCCGGCAACGGAGTGCTGGATCTTACCCGGGCCGTGGCCTGGACGCGACTGGGGCGGATTCACGAGGCGCGGGCGGTGTTCCGGGAAACGCGGGGGTTTCCCGTCGCCGATTTATATGGAGCGCGGGTTGAACAGGCCTTGCTCGGGGTTTTGGAACTCGGTTTGCGGTTGAACCCTTATGATCTGATCCGGGCCGAGGAATGGTACCGCAACCTGCCCTTGCCCCCCATCCAGGAATGGTCGGAGGCGCTGGAAAAAATCTTTCTCGACCCGCTGCGCGAGCATCCCGACGACATGCGCCGCGGCCGTGAATCCGCGCGGGGGCTTTATCGCCTCGGACGGGGCCTCCAAACCCGTTCCCTGAATCCGGATCGGATTTTCTCCGACGGCCGCGAGGAACGCCTGCTGGGCCTGATGCTCGAGGCCAAGGCCGCGGATTTCCTGGTGCATTACGCCGCGGCTTTCGGCGGCGATCCCAACCTCGATTTCCAGGGGATGAAAAGCCTGCGGCCCCGATTACGAAATGCGTTGCGTGTCGCAGCCGTCCCGCCGCCGGATTGGGATCATTTCCTGGCGGAATGGAAACGGATCGGGGAAAAGTATCCGACCCTGACCATCGGCGAAGCCTCGGAAAAGCTACGGGGGGAAATGACGTGGAGAAAGGTGTTGCGGCTTCGCACTCACCCCTGACCTATGGTATGATGATCCCCAGCGCATGAACCGTCTCGTCCTCACCGGCTTCGTTTCCCTTCTCCTGTTTTCCGACCCGAGGGCGGCCTGGAATTCGGTGTCCAACGGCACCACGGCGTGGTTCTTCTCCGTTTATTTCCCGAACCCGGATACGGGCTTTGCCGTGGGGGACAGCGTTTTCAAAACCACGGACGGGGGCATCAACTTGGCTTCGCAGCCCAATCCCGTCCCGGAACTCTTGCGTTCCATCCAATGCCTGGACGTTTCCACCTGCTATACGGTGGGATCGGGCGGAACCATCCTCAATACGGCGGATGGAGGCGCGAATTGGGTGATTCAGTCCCGCGACAGCACGAAGTACCTGAAATCCGTTTATTTCACCGACGCGAATAATGGCCATGCCGTGGGCATTTACGGCGCGATCCTGGCGACGCAGAATGGAGGAAACACATGGTCGGATCAATCCGTGAATACACGGAATGACCTTGAGTCCGTTTTCTTCATCGATGCCGACACCGGTTACGCCGTGGGATCGGGAATAGACACCGCCAGCCGATATTACGGCCTGATTCTCAAAACCACAAATGGCGGAACGAATTGGTTCCCGCAGAACAGCGGCACGAAATACGACCTGATCTCCGTCTGGTTCACCGATGCCTCGACCGGCTATGCCGTCGGAGGCCCGGTCGCCCAGCGGAATATCATCCTCAAAACCGTCAACGGGGGAGTCCGCTGGGATTCCGTGTACGGCGACACGACGTGGACATTGCTGTCCGTCCATTTTCCCACCTCCAATCTCGGCGTCGCGACCGGAATGAACGGCGCGGTACTCCGCACCGTGGATGCCGGGGCCAGTTGGATGCCGGAAAGCAGCGGTACGGCCAGCGCCTTGTTCTCGGTTCATTTCCCCGACGCCAATATCGGTTATGCCGTCGGGAACAACGGCGCCATCGTGAAATACTCGGTACCGGTGAAGGTGTGGGGAAGGCCGCGATACATTCCACGGACGCGCGACGATATGCAGCGGTTTGATGCGCGGGGGAGAAGGCTTCCGAAAAGCCACGCGTTCTACCCGCTTTTCCGCTGAAACAGCGCCACGGCGCTTCCGAACACCACGACTCCGATGGCCAGCATGGCCGCAGCCTCGTGCCAGAGATCGCGCAGCCCCGCGCCCTTCAGGAACATGCTCCGCAGCACGTACATGAAATAGCGCACGGGATTGGCGTAGGTGATTTTCTGCACCCAACCCGGCATGTTCTCCACCGGCAGGAAGAATCCGGACAGCAGCAAGAAAAAAATCAGGAAAAACCAGATGATGAACAGCGCCTGCTGCATGGTGCGCGCCACGGTGGAGGTGAGGATGCCGATGCCCAGCGAGGACAGCATGTAAACCG
>JBGPFT010000282.1:0-3476 GCA_041483475.1 Fibrobacteria bacterium
CGATGGGATCATCCTCGCGCTTGAGCTCCTCGGCCGACACATATCCCCGGCCGTCGGAAACCCGGAGTTCCACGGTGAGGCTGCCGTTCTTGCTCAAGGTGGCGAGATGGAGATCCGGATTCAGGATCTGCACGGCAGGGTTCTTCTCGATGTGCTCGGCGCGCACCTCGCCCTCGCCCGACATGTCGATGCGCAAAGTCGCGTCGTCGTCGGAAAGCAGCTTCACCCGCAATCGCTTGAAGTTGAGAAGGATTTCCGCTACGTCCTCCTTGACCCCTTCGAGCGTGGAGAACTCGTGGCTCGCACCTTCAAAGCGAGCCGAAACCACGGCCGCACCCTGCAGGCTCGACAACAGCACGCGGCGCAAGGCGTTGCCCAGCGACACGCCCCAGCCCCGTTCCAGGGGCTCGATGACGAATTTACCGTACCTGGAATCCCCTTTTTCCTTGACGATGCCCTTGGGCATGTGCAGCGCTTTCCATTTCATGGGAACAGTCCTTTTCGCGTTGTGAACTTGGTCAAACCCGTCGGCGTTTCTTGGGGCGGCAACCGTTGTGCGGGACGCCGGTCGAATCCTTGATGGACAGGATTTCCATGCCGGCGATTTTGAGCGCCCGGATGGCGGATTCCCGTCCCGCGCCAGCGCCCTTGACGCGCACGTCGAGCCTGCGCATCCCCATCTCATAGGCTGTCACCGCCGCCGCCTCAGCCGCCACCTGCGCGGCGAAAGGGGTGCTTTTGCGCGATCCCTTGAAGCCCATTTTTCCGGGCGATCCCCATGAAATCACGTTTCCACGCACATCGCTGATGGAAATGATGGTGTTATTGAAAGTCGCCTTGACGTTGCAAAGGCCTAGCACATCGGCCTTGCGCTTAATCTTCTTGACCTTGGCCTTAGCCTCGCCTTCGCCTTCCTTGGCGGCTTCGCCCTCAGAAGCCGCTTTGGCGTCCTTGGGTTTTTCGGCCTTCTCAGGGGCCTGTGTTTCCGCCATTCCTATTCTCCTTTAACCCTTGCCCTTGGCCACGGCTTTCTTTTTGTTGGCGATAGTCTTGCGCGGTCCCTTGCGGGTGCGCGCATTGGTTTTGGTGCGCTGACCGCGTACCGGCAGGCCCTTGCGATGACGCATGCCGCGGTAGGATCCGATGTCGACCAGGCGCTTGATGTTGATGGTCACCTGGGCGCGCAAATCGCCTTCGACCTGGTAACCCGACTCAAGCACGCGCCGGAGACGGCTGACATCATCCTCGGACAGGTCGCTCGCCTTCTTGCCGAAATCGATTTTGGCCTTTTGCAGGATGACGCGTGCATTACTGCGTCCGATGCCGTAGAGATAGGTGAGGGCGATTTCGCACCTCTTGTTTCCGGGAATGTCGACGCCTGCGATGCGTGCCATGGTTTTCTATCCCTGCCTTTGCTTGTGGCGGGCGTTCTTCTTGCAGACGATGCGCACAACGCCCTTCCGGCGGACAACCTTGCAATGCTCGCAACGCGGCTTGACGGATGCCCTGACTTTCATGTTCCCAAGCCCCTCATTTATGCCGATAGGTGATACGACCCCGGGTAAGGTCATAGGGGGACAATTCTAGCAACACGCGGTCATTCGGTAAAATGCGGATATAGTTCTTCCGCATCTTCCCGCTGATATGCGCCAAAATCACGTGCCCGTTATCCAATTCCACCTTGAACATGGCGTTGGGGAGAGCTTCGACCACGCGTCCTTCGACCTGGATCCCCTCCTGTTTCGCCACTAGTAACCCCTCCGCCCGCGGATTTTTCCGCGCCGCAGGAACCCGTCGTAATGCTGGTTCTGCAAATGGGTTTGGAATTGCCGCAGCGTGTCCAAGGCCACGCCGATGGCGATGAGTACCGAGGTGCCGCCGATGTAAAAAGTCATGTTGAGGGCGTTCTTGAGATGCAGGGGTCCTACGCTGATGACGGCCAGGAAGATGGCGCCGGGCAAGGTGACCCGGGTGAGGATTTGATCGATGAATTCCGCCGTGCGCCGCCCCGGCCGGACGCCGGGAATGAAGCCGCCCGACTTCTTGAGATTGTCGGCGATTTCCTTGGGGTTGTAGATGATGGCCGTGTAGAAATAGGCGAAGAATACGATAAGGAGGGCAAAAGTGACCGAATACACCCAATGCCCCGGCAAGAAAGCGGCGCCGAAGGTCTGCGCCGCGCTCCAATCGGGCACCCAGGTGGCGAGTTGCATGGGCACGAACAGAATCGCGGACCCGAATATCACCGGCATCACGCCCGCTGTGTTCACCTTGAAGGGGAGAAAACTCGATTGTCCGCCCATGACCTTGCGGCCCACCACGCGCTTGGGACTTTGCAGCGGAATGCGCCGCGTGCCTTGATCGATGAAGATGATGAACATGATGATGGCTAAAACCAGGCCCAGAATCACCACCAGCATGGGAACGCTGCGCTCTCCCGAAAACAGGAGCTCAGCCTCGCTGAAGATGGCGCGGGGCATTTGCGCCATGATGCCGATAAAAATGATTAGCGAGGTGCCGTTGCCGATGCCGCGCGCCGTGATCTGCTCGCCCAGCCACAGCACGAACATAGTCCCCGTGGTCAGGGTCAGGGCCGCCAACCCGGCGAACCCCAGGCGGCTCATGCCTTCCACCACCAGGCTTTGTCCGGTGGACGTGCTTTGGCTGAACAGCCAGTTCCCCACGCCGAAGCCCTGAAAAAAGGTGATGAGCAAAGTCAGATAACGCGTCCATTGGCTGAGCTTGTTTTTGCCTTCCTGTCCCTGCTTTTGCATGGCCTGGATGCTGGGAATGACCGTGCCCATGATCTGGATGATGATGGAGGCGGAGATGTAAGGCATGATGCCCAGCGAGAACACCGAAGCGCGCTGAAGAGCGCCGCCCACGAAGGTGTTGTACAGGCCGAAGAGGTTATTCTTGTCGTTGCTGAAAAACGCCGTGATGGCCTGGTTGTTGATGCCGGGCAAGGGCACGAAACTCCCCACGCGGTACACCGCCAGGAGTCCGAACATGAAGAAAATCCGGTCCCGGAGGTCCTTGATGCGGAATACGTTGAGAAAACCCTGGATGACCTGCACGTTCAGATGACCTCTGCCCTGCCCCCCGCCGCCTCCAGCACCTGTTTGGCCGAAGCGCTGAAGCGGTTCGCTCTCACGTGGAGGGCTTTGGTCAACTTACCGCCCCCCAAAACTTTCACCCATCCTTCCGCACGGCCTATGAGACCGGCCTTGACCATGTCTTCCGGCGTCACCGTGCCGGTGAATCGCTTATCCAACGCGCCCAGATTAACAATCTGGATTTCGGGGAAATGGGAATTGAAGCCGCGTTTGGGAACGCGGCGTTGGAATGGATTCTGGCCGCCCTCGAAGCCCGAACCCACCGGCCCGCTTTTGCGCGCCGTTTGCCCCTTGCCGCCCCGTCCCGCGGTTTTGCCCTTGCCGGAAGCGATGCCGCGGCCCTTCTTGAACCGTTTTTTC
>JBGPFT010000283.1:0-3463 GCA_041483475.1 Fibrobacteria bacterium
AGTACCACCAAGGCGTCCTCGGGAAGCTTGAGCTCGATCACCGACTTTCCCGCCAAACCCGAACCGAATGGCAACGCGAACTCTATCAGCTCGGTGTCGGAACCCGGAGGCGGCGCGAACTCCAGCGGCGATTTCAGGTGCGAGTCGTCAGGCTGAGTCACTTGAAAGAGGCGGGCGAAAATGGGCAAAGTCCATCCTTGCAACGCCGTGGAAGCCAGCACCAGAAAGAAGGTGAGGTTGAACAGGGTTTGCGCCTGGGACACTCCGGCCAACAGGGGAAAGATGGAAAGCACGATGGGCACGGCGCCGCGCAACCCCACCCAGGAGATGAAGGCTTTTTCCTTCCAGGTCAGGGAGGAAAAGGCCAAGGACAGGAAAACCGCCGCGGGGCGCGCGACCAGGATCAGGAAAGCCGACAAGCCGAGTCCCGCGGGTGCCATGGGCAAAAGCCGGCTGGGAAATACGAGCAACCCGAGGATCACGAACATTCCGATTTGGCCCAACCAGGCCAAACCGTCGAAGAACCGGCCGAGCGTGCGCTTATGCACCACGTTGCTGCTGCCGACCACCAGACCGCACAGGTACACGGCCAGAAAACCGCTGCCGTGTAATGCCTGGGTCGCGGCATAGGCGAGGAAGGCGAACGACAGTCCGATCACCGGGTACATGCCTTCCACATGGAAACGCGCGCGGTTCAGCACCAGGACCAGGGTCTTCCCCAGCACCAGCCCCAGGACGAGGCCCAAGCCCATTTGCTGCAGAAAGCGCAGGGGCGCACCCCACCAGGACAGATTCGGATCCTGCAAATACGCCAGCATGACCACGGTGAGCACCGCGCCGGTGGGATCGTTGCTGGCCGACTCCGCTTCCAAGAGCAGCGCGACGTCCTTCCTGAGGTTGAGGCGGCGCGAACGAAAGACCGAGAACACGGCCGCGGCGTCGGTGGCCGAAAGGATGGCGCCGAGCAGAAGTCCATGCAGCCAAGGCAGCCCCAAGACGAAATGCGCGAAGGCTCCGGCGAACAGGGCCGTCAGGATCACGCCCAAGGTGGACAGGCTCAGGGCCCGCAGAGCCACGGGCCGCACCATTTTCCACGAAATGTCCTGGCCGCCGGAGAACAGGATGAGGATGAGGGCCACGATGCCGAGGTCCCGGGCCGCGCCGTAATTCCCGAAGGCGATATGTCCCGGCCCTTCGTTCCCGGCCAGCATGCCCACGGCCAAAAACAGGATGAGGGTGGGAACGCCGAAATTGCTGAAAGCGCGCATGAGGGCGATGCTGAGCAGAACCAGCAGCGATCCGGCTAAAATCAGGCTCTCAAGGGAGATCATCGCGGCCTAAAACAGCGCCTTGAATTGCGCCGCCGCCATCGCCGGATCTTCGGCCTTGAAAATGGCAGTACCCACCACCAGCACGTTCGCGCCGGAAGCCAGCACCTCGGCCGCATTGCGCAAGCCGATGCCCCCGTCCATCTGGATGTCGATATCCAGCCCCAACCCATCGCATTTCCGGCGAAGCGCGCGCGCTCTGTCCAGGCTTTCGGGGATGAATTTCTGTCCGCCGAAGCCGGGATTCACGGACATGATCAGCACCATGTCGAACCCGGACAGGCAGGCATCCAACGCATCCATCGGGGTGGCGGGCCTCAGGCTGATCCCGGCCCGGCAACCCAACGCCCTGATGCGCCGCGCTAAAGCCGCGGGATCGTTCGTCGCCTCCCGGTGTATCGTGATTGAGAACGCTCCGGCGCGCGCGAAATCCTCGACGAATTTCTCCGGATCATTCACCATGAGATGGCAGTCCAGAGGCAGCTGCGTCGCCCCCTTGATGGCCGCGACCACGGGCGGGCCGAAGGTGAGATTGGGCACAAAATGCCCGTCCATCACGTCGAAATGCAGCCAATCGGCGCCTCCGCGCTCCAATATTTTGACCTGTTCGCCTAACCGCAATAAATCGCTGTTCAGGATGCTGGGAGCCAATTTGCGTATTTTAGGCATGCCCCAAATCTAAATGCCCAGAAAATCCACGGGCGGAAGAATTCAAGTCTGGCTTCCGTAGATCAAAACCCCAGCAATCCCTGCAACACCCGGTAGGTGAAGCCCCAGACGTATCCGCCCTGAAGCCGGATGCATGGGAACAGCCGAGGGTCGTTCGGCAAGGTCGCCTCCTGGGAATGGTTGCGGGCATCCAGCAAATAATCCAAGGGCACCCAATGCCCCGCTGAAATTTCGCGCGGATCCAGCGACAGCCCGGGGCGCTCCGGAAGTTCGAACAAAAACGGGGTTACCGAAGCCATACCTCCCACCCTATGGCCCGCATGGCTTTCCGGCAAGGCGCGGATCACGGCTTTTGCCGGAAGCGCAATGCCGCATTCTTCCCGGGTTTCCCGGATGCAGGTCGCCAGCAAATCCGCATCCCCGGATTCCCGCCGGCCTCCGGGCAGGGAAAAATGCCCCGACCAGGGATCGGCGGCGTTGAGGGCCCGCCGCAGAATCAAATACTCGGGCGGAAATCCCGCGATGCGAATCACAGCTACGGCGGCTTCCATGCACCCACGCGCAGTTTATGCAACTTGTTGAAATTATTACATTTCCGCACGATGGCCAAAAAACATCTTCTGGATTTGGCAAGTGCGGATCTTGAAAATTTCGCCGCAGATTTGGGGGAACCCCGCTACCGGGGCCGTCAAATCCGCGACTGGACCTTTCGCCGCCTGGAAACCGATTTCCGGCGGATGTCCAACCTCCCCAGGAAACTAATCGAAAATCTCGAGGAAAGCGCCTCCGTCACCGTTCTGCGGGAACATTCCGGACAGCAAAGCCAGGACGGCACCCGTAAATGGGCCCTGGAAACCGGGGACGGTCATGTTTTCGAAACCGTGCTGATCCCCACCGAATCCCGGCGATCCTTGTGCGTCTCCTCCCAAATCGGCTGCGCCATGGGCTGCACCTTTTGCCGCACCGCGTCGATGGGATTTATCCGCAACCTGACCTTGGGGGAAATCCTCGAGCAGGCGCATTGGGCCAACCGCTATCTCCAGGCGCAAGACGGCTCGCGGGTCACCAACGTCATCTTCATGGGCATGGGAGAACCTCTGCTCAACCTTGAAAACGTGGCCTTGGCCTGTGAAACGCTTTCATCCGAAGACGGATTCGGCATCGGCAAATCCCATATCACGGTATCCACCTCGGGCATCGTCCCCAAAATCCTGGAATGGGCCGGGCGGGCTCCGGAATACAAGCTCGCCATCAGCCTGAACGGAAGCAATGACGCCATGCGTTCCGAACTCATGCCGGTGAACCGGCGCTGGAACATCGAAGCCTTGCTCTCCGCCGCCGATGAATACATCCGCATTACGGGTCAAAAGCTCACCTTCGAATATGTGCTGATCCGGGGAATAACCTGCACCGCGGAAGCGGCGCGGGAACTCAAGCGCATCGCTTCACACCGAAACTGCAAAATC
>JBGPFT010000284.1:0-3441 GCA_041483475.1 Fibrobacteria bacterium
AAAAGCCGGGCCGAGCGCTTCACTCCCAGGGAAATACCCCTGCCCGAGAAAAACAACCTGGTTTTGAATACCGAAGCCTTCAAACCCGAGCCCAGCCGTTTGGCCTGTCCCCTTCCCGGCTGCGGCCGCGAATATTCCTTCGTCCTTTATCCCGACCGGAACCTCTATCCCATGTATTGCGAGGTACACCGCAGCGAGCATAAGCGTCGCCATTTCCTGCGCATGGCCGAAAAGGGAAGCCGAGTCACCTGTGAACGGCCGGACTGGGAGAGGTGGGGCGACTACGAAATGGACTTCGAAGCCTATGCCGTGGGCCGGCCCCTGCTTCAGCCCTTCGGCCACGGAAGGGCCGTCACCCAACCGTCCTGAGCCGCGTTACCCCCCGGGATCCCGGAAGCTAATCCGACCCCGGCCCTTGCTATTCTAATTTCCCAAGTAAAATCTTACCTTTCCTTGAAAATTCCACCTAAACCCGTTGGATTCGAGGATGCTGACCACCGCGGTCCTTTATTTGCTATTCGGCCTGTACGCAGTGGCCTCCATCGGGCTGTTCATATACGGCATCAACTGTTACTGGCTGCTCGCCATTTTCCTGCGCAATCGCCGCCGTGAAGTAGTGCGGGATCGCCGCCGCCTGCGCCGCTTCTTCGCGGAAGAGGGTTGGGAACATTTGCCGAAAGTCACGACCCAACTTCCGGTTTTCAACGAGGCCAACGTCATCGAACGGCTGATCGAATCCGTATGCGCGATGGAGTATCCGCAAGGCCGGCATGAAATCCAAGTGCTCGACGACTCCATCGACGGTTCGGAAAAGATCGCCGCGGAATTGGTGGAAAAAATGCGCGCCCGCGGCCATGACATCGTCCTCATCCACCGCACCCATCGCAAGGACTATAAGGCCGGGGCGTTGAACGAGGGCATGGAAAAATCCAAGGGTGATTTCCTGGCCATCTTCGACGCGGACTTCGTCCCGCCCAGAGACTATCTCCAGCGCACCGTGCCCTTCCTGTGCATGGACGACAAGGTGGGCTTGGTGCAGGCGCGCTGGGGCCATCTCAACTCCCAGGAATCCTCGCTGACCTTGGCGCAAAGCATCGGCATCGACGGGCATTTCGTCATCGAACAATCAGCCCGCTCCTGGGGACGCCTTTTCATGAACTTCAACGGCACCGCCGGCGTATGGCGCAAGTCCGCCATCCAATCCTCGGGCGGCTGGGAAGGCGACACCCTCACCGAGGACATGGATCTCTCCTATCGCGCCCAACTCCAGGGCTGGAAAATGAAATTCGCCTACGACGTGGTGGTCCCCGCCGAATTGCCCTCCGACATCAATGCCTTCAAGTCGCAGCAATTCCGCTGGGCGAAAGGATCCATCCAAACCGCCATCAAGCTGCTACCCCAGGTGATGAAGTCCAAGGAAAGCTGGGCGGTGAAGCTGCAAAGCGTGCTCCACACCACCCATTACCTGATCCATCCGCTCATGCTCATCACGGCCCTGCTGGCCCTGCCGCTCTTGTATTGGTTCCCCTTCAAGGTCAGCACCGCGGCTTTCTCTGCCCTGTGCGTCATCATCGTGGTCTCCTCGCTGGCGCCTTCCATCCTGTATTTGGTGGCTCAACGCATGTCGCGGAAGAACTGGCAAAGCCGCATCCTTTCCATTCCCACTCTGATGGCCTTGGGCGTGGGCGTGGCATTCAACAACACGCGGGCCGTGGTTTCGGCGCTCGCGGGGCAAAAGGGCACATTCGTGCGCACCCCCAAGGCCGGGGATAAAACCGTTTTTCTCTACCGATCAAAATTCCCGGTGACGGCGGCCGTGGAGTTGGGATTGGCGGCCTATTGTTTCACTGGTTTTTTCCACTATACGACGGCGCAGAAATACCTGGTGGGGCCTTTCCTCGGGCTTTACGCCATCGGGTTCCTGGTAGTGGGATGCATGTCCCTTTTCCACTATTTCAAAAAGCATTTTTCGTTACGTTCCCTGGGCGCAGCGGCGTAACGCTTGTCCCCGCGCTATTATCCCCTCGAACTCAACCTACGCGGAAAACCCGTCCTGATGGTGGGCGGAGGCAAGCTGGCGGCCCGGAAACTTCCGGAGCTTCTGGCCTGTGGGGCCAAGGTCACCGTGATCGCCCCGGAATTGTCCCCGGTGACGAAGCGGCTGCTGCCGGGATTGCATTGGCAGGAACGGGAGTTCCGTCCCGAAGACGTGCAGGGTTATCGCCTGGTTTTCGCCTGCGCCGATACCCCAACCGTCAACACCGCCGTGTCCGAGGCTTGCAAAACCCGGAGCATTCCCTGCAACCGCGCCGACGCCGCGGATCGGGGCGACTTCATCGTCCCCGGTTTGATCCGGCGCGGGGAAGTGACGGTTTCAATCAGCACCGGAGGCCAGGCACCGTCGTTGACCAAACACCTTAAACGCAAACTGTCGGCCGCCCTGGGCGAGGAATGGGGAGCGCTTGCGGCTTTGGTGGCGCAGGCCCGCTCCGTAGCCGATGCGGAGGCGCTGAACGCCCTCCCCTATGACGAATTGGCCGAGGCGATGCGCCGCGGAAATTCAAAGACGGTGCGGGATATCCTGCCGCCCATCCCGGGTTGGAACCCCCCGTCCCCGGTTTCGAGTGTCTCCGCCATTGCTCCGGTCCTGCTCATCGGAACCGGACCCGGCGACCGTTCCTTGCTCACCGTGGCCGCCGCCGAAGCTTTGAAAAACGCCGAGGTCGCCGTCCATGACCGGCTCGTCGACTCCGGAATTTTATCCCTGTTGCCGGAATCCTGCCGGCGCATCTCCGCGGAAAAGCGCGGCCATTTCGAATCCAAACGGCAGGAGCATATCAACGCGCTGTTGATCGAGCAGGCGCGCGCGGGAAAACGCGTGGTGCGGCTCAAAGGCGGCGATCCCTTCGTATTCGGCCGCGGTTTCGAGGAAGCGCTGGCCTTGGAAGCAGCCGCCATCCCCTGGCGTGTGCTTCCCGGACTCAGCTCGGCTACGGCCGTTCCCGCCTTGGCGGGAATTCCCCTGACCCATCGGGGCACGGCACGCTCTTTCGCCGTGGCCTCGGGCATGGCCGACGGCAAAGCCAATTCCACTTTCCCAAAAGCCGACACCTTGGTGTTGCTTATGGCATTATTTCGACTCGAAGAAATCATCCCGGCTTTAATCCGATCCGGCTATGCGCCGGAAACCCCCGCCGCGGCGATTCAAGGCGGGGGATTGCCGGATCAACGCATCTGCCGTTCGACGTTGAAAAAACTTCACGAGGACACGGCGAAACAGGGTTTCGATTCGCCGACCTTGATCGTGGTGGGCGAAGTCGTGGGACTGTCCTCCAAGGGAAAAACGGGAACGGCTGTATCCTGAATTATGACCCGCACCTTCTACGTCACCACGCCCATCTATTACGTCAACGACGCGCCGCATATCGGGCACGCCTATAC
>JBGPFT010000285.1:0-3429 GCA_041483475.1 Fibrobacteria bacterium
CCTTGGCCTTCGGATCGTCCAGCAAGTCCAGAATGTCTCCGATTTCCCAAAGGTAGTCCGAAACCCCTGCCGCCATAGCGGGGGAACATCGTAGGCTCTGATGGATCCGCACGAAATTGTAATGCAGGTAATGGAGGCTAGGGCGTGTTGATGGTTCTCTAGCTTCTTGGAAAAGCCGTTGGTAAGCCGGGTAAACCGGCGCATCGACATCCGATACATGCGGGAGGGCTATAACGGGCATCCGAATGGGAATTTCCGGGGCGAACGGCAAAGTACCTTGGACGCCTCCGCCAATCGAACCGAGTCCGGAGGCGGAATCGCTGTTGTAACCGGTGGACCCGAAGCCGGCCAATGACGTGAACACGTCTATTTGACGGTTTACTCCCAAAGAGACCGAACCGATACCGGTAAAGATATTGGCTTTCAAATTCGGGACTCCGACAAAAACCCTTTGTTGTTGATACCAGGATCCGTAAACCCCGAATATGAGTCGCCCCTCGCCCAAGGCTTCCGCAGATGCGGTTTGGCTGAGCCCGCGCGTGCCGTAGAAACCGGTGGTGGGTGCGATCACGGTAATGTCGGTATTCCCCTCAATCTTCGCGGTGACCGGCGGGTCGACGTCGGTTTGCCCGTGGGAGATGGCCATGCAGGCCGGGCCTCCCAGGAACAGGCAAAAGGTTAAAACGCGGGTCGAGAGGGTTTGATTTTTTTTCATGGGGTGTTTTCGGGTTGAGGAATTCAGTCCAGATGTGAAAACAAGGATTCTTCTTTTTGGATTCGAAAGATGGGGGAAATTCCACGGTGGTTATCAAGAATGAAAACACGGTCTTCTTCCACTTTCCTGGCCGCTTCTTTTTGAGGCGCACCGAGATTTTCATTTTTAAACGACCTCTTGCTTTCCACACAAGAGGATATAAATGGGAAAACGTGTGAGTCCTATAGGGTGTTGACCCCATACCTAGGTTTCTTTGCGCCACACATATTGTCTTCGTGGATAAATACACCCCGAATAAAAAAACCAGGAAGCCGAACGCTTCCGGTCGCGCTGCTCTGAAAACCCGACGCCATGCGGGACAACCGTACGGAACAACTGAAAGAAGAAAGCCCATGAAAACCGCCTATCTGATAACCAAAACCCTAGCCGCCGCGTTAGTCGCCGCATCATTCGCAACAGTGCTTACGGCGCTGTGGCGGAACGGATCTTTGGCCAAACTCTTGACCAAGCCCCGCTGACCGGCGCCGGCAGTTCCAGCATCCACGATAGGGTTATCTGTCCGGAATGGAACTTGGCATGGAAAAAGTTACTGCCGACGCCGCGTTGACGGAATCCGATCGGGAAGCCGTCAACAGGCTGAAGTCCGGATTCCATGCGAATTATTCGGAGCTCTACGGACTGGGTGGATTCACCCGGGTGGCCGACGCCGATTTGGACTCATTCGCCGGATTCATCCAGCAGGATCGGGAACAGGCCAGCGGGATCTACATCAGCGGCGGAGTTCTTTTGCTCATCATCATCTTGCTCCTGATATTTCACTGAAGCGCGACATGCGGCTTCAGGCGGTGTCGGAGTTGCCCGCCCCGGCATTCTTTGCCGCGTGGATTTTTCTGGGTGCTTGCGCGGCGCCGCCGAGAGTGTCGCCGGTGCAGCCCGATTCCGTCGCCCCAAAATGCGCCGCCGTCTCCCAGGCCGATTTCCAACTGATCTACGTGGTGCACGGAGACGCCGGCTAAGCCTTTCGCGTTGATCGTGCTCTCCACCTGCCGCGGCGGTACTCCGGCCACGATGGTGGCGATTTCACCGTATGCGGACTATGCGATCGCTTCTCCCGGCGATCTGCACCTTTCTTTTTTCAACACCCAGGCCTTCCGGGACCTTTCCCGGGGCGAACGGCGCCCGCTCGGCAAAGTGGAGGTGCGTAGGTTGGCGGAAACGGTTCCTCCTGTGGCACCAACGACGGGGTTGAGTTGTTTTACCGGGCGCCGCGTTTCGGCATCCGAAAAGTCGCATCGGCCCCTGCCAGCTGGGAAGGGCTGACGGAACCGGAGTTCAATGGGCCCTGTGTTCGATCGTTTCCGGCTCCCTGATTGATCAGAGGCACCCTTTCACAAGGGATTTGTAGTTAGGGGAGAGGTCAAAACCAATATCTTGCACCCAGACCACCATACATGTCGAAAAGGGGCCCGGGCAGAAACCAGAGCACCGGGGTCAATTCCACGAAGAAGTCGAAGGGGATATCGCGCGGCATGAAACCCAGGCCGAGGGTTCCACGCGCGGCCAACCAGGCGTCGTAATGCCTCAGGTATTCGTATTGCACCCCCGGACCGTAATAGAGGGGCATGGGGAAGGAGGTTTTGATGACGTTGTAGTTGTGGATCAGGTAATCTGCGTGTAAATGGAAGCTCGAGTAACCGAATTGTCCGTAACGATTGTAATAATCGAAACGGGCGTTATTGCATAAACTTCGGTTATTGTCATTGAAGTTCGCATCATAACAGCGGCTGTCGTTGTACCCGTAGCGATTTCCTAAATAGGACGAACCCCAACCCAAGGCGAAACCAAGGGCATCACGGTTATTAAGCCAATATTTGAAATCGAAACCGGAAGGTGTTCCAAGTCGGAGTCCTGCGCCGAATTTTCCCCCTTGGGTCGCGTAAGCCGGAGGCAGGCAGGTCAGGATGAAAGCGAAAGCGAGTATTTTTTTCATGTCTTGAACATTAACCGGGAAACCGCCCAAGCCCCATAGGGTATTGACCCCATACTCGATTCAGTAAATTTTCGCTTTATCTTCATAAAATCGTTTTCAACTTTTTCCTGCACTCGCGGTAGGGATACACCCCATACCTGAGCTTCACTGCATCACATATACTTCATTGCATAGACCGCAATAACTGCATTCAGAAAGGCCTTTATGAAAACTCTTATCGCCAATACAACCGCCCTCTTATTCCCCATGTTTCTTTTGCTGGCAGGCTGCACAAATGATGCCACAGCTCCAACACCGGACCGCGCTCCTGTGGTGAACGCGGGCGTTGATCGAATCGCCTATGAGAACCAACCCCTCTCCTTCACCGTCAACGCCTCGGATCCCGACGGCGGCGCTGTCATCCTTTCCGCCCTGAATCTGCCCACCGGGGCCGCCTTTAACCCCGCCACCGGCTTCTTCTCCTGGACGCCCTCCTTTTCCCAAAGCGGAGTCTACTCCCTCCGCTTCCGTGGCGTCTCCAATTCCCTCTCCGACACCGACACCGTGGCGATTACGGTGAACAACATGGATAGGCCGCCATTGGTGAACGCGGGATCGGATCAAAACGCGGATGAAAACCAACCCCTCTCCTTCACCGTCACGGCCTCGGATCCCGACGGCGGCGCTGTCATCCTTTCCGCCCTGAATCTGCCCACCGGGGCCGCCTTTAACTCCGCCACCGGCG
>JBGPFT010000286.1:0-3414 GCA_041483475.1 Fibrobacteria bacterium
CGATGGCCAAACACTTCATGCACGAACACTCCCGCAGCCACGTTTTCCAGGATCACCGGGCCGGCGTAGGTTTCCATCACCGGGGCGCGGCGCAAGGTGTCGAGCCGGGCCATGAGCAGGCGCACGGCGGCCGACAAGGTGTCGGCGGAAAAATCCAGCGGCGGCTCCCGGAAATCAAAATCGCGGTAAAGCCACAAAATCATGCCATCCTCGGCCTTGGTCTCCACATAGATGGAGATGCCGCCGAGGATTTCCGCCTGCGCGAGTTCGGCGCCTTCGCTGGAAACCATGCGTTTCGTCACGACGTCGAAATTGAAATCGATTTGGCTGGCATACAGATGGGGATCGGCGGAAAACAACGCAGAGGCGCGGAGGATGCGGGCATAGAGTGTGTCCAAAGCACGACGGGAGGGAAGCGGTTTCGCTTCCGGGCGGATCGCCCGTGCGGGAGCCATCGGGGCGAAGTCGAGGCCGGTATCGCCCGCCGCCGGACGCACGCCCACATTGGCCCGTATCTTCTCGTATTGATCGCGCGCCGCGCGCGCGGCGTAATCCGTGGCCACGCGCAAGGATTTGCGCCAATAAACGGCATTGGAGTCCAACGGCCATGGCACGTTTTGAAAACCGGTCCAACGGGCGAAGTCCAGATTTTCGCGCAAGGGATGCGTGTTATCGAAAGCCGTGGAGCCGACGCGGGCTTCGACCGCAAGCGTGCGCGTTTTGTGGCGATGATCCAGGACGACCCCGCCCTTATTGGCACTGAAGACGACGCCCGCGGAGTCATGAACGCGATAGGCCAGATAGTAAGGCGGAAGACTGTCCTGTTTTTTCAACTCGGCGAGGTTTCGATTCAATTCACCCCGCAGGGTGGGAAGCAACGGGTCAACGGCGGCGACTGAGGAAACCGCGCAGAAAAAAACGAGGATCTCACGCATGCGGGAGTAGAAATTATACATCCGATCGCAACAGCGGATGACGTTTAATGAAAGTCGACAGCGGGTCCGTTTTCTTCCCAAGTTCGTCCGCGAAAAAAGCCGAGAATCCAGGCCCCGGATCTTTCAGGCCGGCGCGCAAATCCATTTTTTCCTGCTCCTGAGACGGGATCCCCAATCCCCGCAAGTGTTCCGCCAAATACTCCTGTTCCGGTTGGCCCGGCGTGGGAATCAACAGCACGTGCTTTTTCCTCAGGCCGGCCAATTCCATCACCGTGGTATAGCCGGACCGGCATACCACCTTTTCCGCCCGTTCCAAATAGGATTGGAGCATCCGCTCCGGCACATGATCCACCACGGTCAGTCC
Source organism: Fibrobacteria bacterium (assembly GCA_041483475.1). GTDB lineage: Bacteria > Fibrobacterota > Fibrobacteria > UBA11236 > UBA11236 > UBA11236. The sequence continues at coordinate 1,300 of JBGPFT010000286.1, forward strand.
GCCCGGCGCCACGCCTTCTCCCCCGGGATTCACGTTTCCGGGAAGCCCGCGCAGAAGCACGCGGGTTCCGGAAATTTTCAGCAGGCCGTCGAGAAGTTTTTTTTCCAGCGCGGAGCGCTGCGGTTCCGGTCCGCTGAGCAATGCGAGCACGTCGATGCGCGAGCCCGGAGCATCGGGGGAAATGAATCGATCCCAACTCAGGGACTCCGGTCGGAATCGGCATAGTGGCCCGATATATCTGACATTGGGCCAGGCGGGATCAGGATGCCCAAGGCGGCCGGAAAGGTTGGGGGCGCCGGAAAAATCCGGCACCCAGATTTCGGCGAAGCCCTTCAGCGCCCAGCGGTTCAGGCGCAGCAAGGGGCCGGACAGCTTGGTCCGCAGCCAGCGCGGTCCCGGGGGGATGATGCGGAGTTGATGCGAGACGAAAAAGCATGGAACCTTCCGACTGTGCAGTCCATACCGCCCATCGGACACCACCCGGTCGATTTTATGCTTGCGGATCAGCCCGCGCAGGCGCCAACGCTCGCGCAGCGCGGACAGGACAAACTGGGGAAGCTGGGCGAACAGTTTTAACGGCAAAAGCAAAGCGGAACGGCTGTACCGCATGGAATATCCGGGTAACTCCCCGACTTCCTGGTCGGGAAATTCACTCTGCAACAATTTACGCCCCGGACCCGTGGCGTATAAAATCACTTCATGCCCGGCCTGTCCCAATGCGCGGATAAGCGGAATGCAACGGGTGGCATGACCCAATCCCCAATCCAGGGGGCAGATGAGGATGCGCATGGTCCGTCAAGCTCCGATCGCGAATCGCAACATGGCTTCCACGGCGGGATAAACGGCGTTCCAATAACGGGATCTTTCCTCCCGCCACAGTGCATGCACCGTATCCAGATGACCCTCGGGCCGAGGTGACTCCGGCTCAGGATGATAAGGCAATTCCAAGGTCACCAAGGCCGGTTGACCCTTTCTTTCCGCGGCGCAAAAACTTCCCAAGCTGCCCGGCAGCGGCTTTCCGGAGGTTTTCAGGCGGAACATGCGACGCTGCGGAACTTCCAGGCTTCCCCACATTCCCCGGGCCAATTCCACGCTGTGAATTCCGTCGGCATCGATTTCGCCCAAGGCCCAGTGAAGACTTACGATGCGGCCGGGCCGACCCGCGATCAGGAGATCGTGGAGCAATTTGGCTTCAGGTTCTGAAAGCGGCTCCGTTCCGGAAGGCTCGTCCGCCCCGGAACTCCAACGCGCGGGTAGATTCCGATTCAAGTCGACGCCACGGGCATTGTACCGGCTCCCGCGTGCGTATCCGTCGGGATTGAGCACCGGGATCACCGCCGTCGGCCCCGCCAGGCCGTTTTCCAATCGGGCGACGACGAATTCCTCGAGAAACGGCACGGTGGCGAGCTCGTCCCCATGCGTGCCGCCGAAAACGAGGGTCCAGGGGGCGGGGCTTTCCGGATCGGCGTCGAAATTGGAGAAAGCGCGGATGGCCCGGTTTTCCAAGGAGAACCCCAAATCGCTCCATCCCCGGCGAATTCTCATGCCGCTTCGAATATCTTAAAAATTATCGTTCCAGCGGTTCCCTATGAAATCCTATTCCGTCCGCAAATGGCTGCCCGCGCGCCGGGTATTCCGCACCGGCCGCGACGCCAAGCCCGGCGTGGAAAACGTTTTCCTGACGCTGGAACAGGAGGGAATCATCGGGTACGGCGAGGCCAGCCCCAACCGCTATTTCGGCGAAAGCGCCGGAGACGTTCACATGCGGTTGCTGGGCCTGGCCGATTTTCTGCGGCATCAATCCTTGCATTCACCGGGGGATATTCCCCGAATTTGGGGGGAGGCGGAAAAACTTCTCCTTTCGCGGGCGGCCCTTTGCGCGGTGGACTTGGCGCTATGGGATTTGTGGGGAAAAATCGCGCATCGCTCAGCGTCCCATTTGCTGTGGGGGGATGAGCCTGTTCCCGTAGCCACCTCCGTGACCTTGAGCGTGGCCGAATCCGGGGATTTGGACGCCCGGCTGGAGGAATTGCGCGGGTTCCCCATGATCAAGATCAAGCTCGATGCCCGCGCCGATCTGACTCCCCTGATTCGCCTGCGCGATGCCGGCGCCCC
>JBGPFT010000287.1:0-3408 GCA_041483475.1 Fibrobacteria bacterium
GCCAGCTGGCCTATCTTCCCCGGCGTACTGAGCCGGAGCTTTCCTCCTTGCGCCGCGCCTTGGAGCAGGTCACCGACCGCGAGGTATTGGTGCTGGGCTGCTTCTACCACGACATCGGCAAAGGAGTGGGTCCCAACCATTCGTTGAGCGGGGCGCGCATGGTGTTCGCCTTCATGGAACGGATGGGCTTTTCCGCCTCGCGCTGCCTCACCGCCTCCAATATCGTCCTGCACCATTTGCTCATGAACGAGGTCATCCAACGCCGCGATTTGGACGACCCGAGAACCATCCGCGACTTCGCCGCCAAAATGGAGGGACCGGCCTTCCTACACAAGCTCTACGCACTGACCTATTGCGACGTGTCCTCGGTTCATCCCACTGCATGGTCCAGTTGGAAGGCTTCCCAGCTGCAGCAGTTATATGAGGCTACCCTTGAATTCCTCTTGCGGCCGTACCAGGTGGCCCAGGTCCGTCGGGGACCCGAGGAAGCGGAGATTTTGGCGGCCTTGGGCCGGGTGCTTTCGCCTGAGGAGGCGAAATCCCAATTGCAGGCGCTGACCGAGAACTATTTGGCCGCGCATTCCGCGGAGGAAATCGCGGTTCATGCCGCCTTGCTGCAGGAAACGGGTTCGGGCGGATACGGGGCGGAAGTGGTTCCCAAGGCCACGCATTGGGAGATCACGGTGGCCGCCCGGGACGAAAAGGCGCTTTTGTGCCGAATCGCCGGGACTTTATCGCATTTGGGCCTGTCCATCCTCAGCGCCAAGATTTATACCCTCGGCGGCGGCAAGGTGATCGATCGCTTCTGGGTGGCATTACCGGAAGAGGGGCGCCAAGGCGCCGAAAATCTTAGGAACCGTTTGGTGGAGGAATTGCGCAAGCACTTCCGCCTAGGGCGCGAGGAATTGCGATCATTGCGCCATCGCCTCGGAGTGCATCCTGGCTACGGCACCGAGTTGGAGGTGCGGACGGAGCCTAAAGTGTTGGTTTCCAATGACATATCCGATGATTTCACCGTGGTCGACGTCACCTGCGGAGATCAAATCGGACTCGTATATCAAGTGGCCCGGGTCTTCAGCGAAATGGACCTCAATGTGCATGGAGCCGTTCTCACCACCGAAGCCGATAAGGCGATGGACTCTTTTTACATCACCACCGAGGACGGATCCAAGGTACTCGACGCGTCGCGTTGCGCCGCGATCGCGGATGCGATCGCGAATGAATTGAAAACCGCTTGACTAATTCGCTTCGGCTCCTTATCATTTATCCATCGAACCGGAGATCGCAGGAAAGAATTGTTGACCTTGCAGCCGAAAAATTTCCGCGCCGAGCTTCCCAAGTTTGGCGCCTCAAACGCGAAAAAGCCAATAAAAACGGCCCTTGCAAGCGTGTCGGTTTCGTTTCCAAACCCGTTCAAAAAATAAATTGAACCCATCCGGAGGGAGGTGATACCATGGCCAAGAAGAAAGCAAAAAAGAAAGGCAAGAAGAAGAAGTAGTTCGATTTGGTTCCATTTTAAAATGGAATCATCGGTTAAGGAGGTCAGGACGTCCTGGCCTCCTTTTCATTTCAGCCTTAACCCGTTGATATCACATGGCTTCGATAGCTGGAACTCCGATAAGATCCAGGGCCGAGGCCAACACGGTGCGCGCGGCTTGGACGAGCAACAAGCGTTCGCGTTCCTCGTCGGAACCCAGCACCCGGCAGGCATGCAGGAAGCGATGCGTCGCATCGGCCAGCGACAAGGCGAATTGGGCCAGGAGGCAGGGATCCCGGGCCGATAGAGCCGATGCGATCCGATCCGGGAATTCCGCCAGAAATTCCACCATCGCGAAGGCCGACGGTTCCGCGAAGACGGCCCAGCGGATATTTTCACAATCCTGCGAGGACCAGGCCTTGTCCGCGAGTCCCGTCTTGCGGAGAATGCTGCACATGCGGACATGGGCGTTCTGGACATAAGGCCCGGAGTCGCCTTCGAAGCTCAAGGCTTGATTCCATTCGAAGCGTATGTCGTTCAGGCGACGGTTCTTGAGCTCGCTGAAAACCAAGGCGCCCACCGCGATTTGCATGGCGATCCCGTCGGCCTCGGACGGAGCCAGATCGGGGTTTTTCTCCGCCATGATGGTCAGGATTTTCTCCCGGGCCGCCTCCAACACTTCCTTGAGCAGGCTGCCCTGGCCCGTGCGGGTTTTCCCCTTTTCCCAGCCCCCCTCGCCGCTTTTGATCAGCACGAGGCCGAAAGGCACGTGTTCGCAACGGTCATGCCATTCGAATCCCAGCAATTCAAGCACTTTGAACAATTGCTGGAAATGCAGCGACTGGCCATTATCGACCACGTACAGGCAAAGATCGAAAGCGTATTCTTCCTGGCGATAAATGCCCGCAGCCAGATCGCGGGTGAAATATAGGGTTGACCCGTCGGATTTTCGGACCAGGGCGGGGGGCATTTCGAAAGACGCGAGCTCCACCACTTCGGCTCCCTCGCTTTCCCGAAGCAAGCCGCGCGCCTTCAGAAGATCCAGCGCCCCGCCCATGCGATCCGCGAAAAAGGCCTCACCCAAGTAGGAATCGAACTCCACATCCAGGATGGCGTATAAGCGTCTGAGTTCCTCCAAGGTCACTTCCCGGAAGGCGGCCCAGAGTTTGCGATAAAGCGCGTCTCCGGCTTCCAGTTTGGCGAAGGTGCGCCGCGCTTCGTCCTCCAAGACGGGTTCGCGCCGCGCGGCTTCGTCGAAGGCCCGGTACAGGGTGTTCAGACGGGAGAGCGTCAGGCCCGCCAAATCGGCTTCTCCCAAACCTTCGCGCAGGTACATGACGATCAGCTTTCCGTAAGAAGTGCCCCAATCGCCGAGATGGTTGATGCGAACGACTTTGAAGCCGCGTTTACGGAAGATGCAGGCCAGGCTGCGACCGATCATGGTGCCGCGCAAATGGTGAAAGGCCAATTCCTTGCCCATGTTGGGGGAGGAGAAATCCAGCGCCGCGCATTTCCCCTTTCCTTCCCGGCCGTCGCCGTAGGAAGAGCTGAACTCCATCACCTCCGTCAGTACCTGGCGGGCGAAATCCGCCTTGTCGACGAAAAAATTGAGGTAACCGCCCAGGGCTTCGACTTTGGCGAATCCCGGCGGGACCTTGATGCGTTGGGCCAGATCCGCAGCGATGACCGCGGGGGCTTGTCGCAGGGTTTTGGCCAGCGGGAAGCAGGCGAAGGAAAAGTCGCCGTGATCGGCATGCTGCGGCAAAGCGATGGCGGCCTCCACCGCCTCCTCGCCCAAGCCTGTCAGGGTTGCCACGGCGGTGGCGATATCGCGCTTAAAGGTCGCCATCCTCGTCCTCGTCCTCGTCCTTCTCCGTTTCCGGCGGAGCGTAATCTTCGGGTTTGAGGCGCAGGGACTTGGCATCGCCCCA
>JBGPFT010000288.1:0-3387 GCA_041483475.1 Fibrobacteria bacterium
ACTGGCGAGGGAGATCCAGAAACCGGCGCTGGAAAAAAGCTTCACTCCACCCCTCCCAGCACCCTCTCCACCGCTTCATCCACGCGGTCGAGTGGCGATCCGCTGGAAAGTTGGAGCACGAAGAAAAGGGCCGCGGCCAGGAAGAGGAAAACCCCGGCGCCGATCAGGAAAGGGCGGCCGCCCCGGCCCCGATTTCCCAGCCCCGGTTGCACGTAGGCCGAAGGAGAAAGGGATTGAGGGGGCTTTCCCTTCACTGCCTCGATGCGCCGTAGGAGATTGCGCACCACATTGGGGAGAAGTTCCTGTCCTTCGACCCGGTAACGTCCTTGGAACCCCAGGCCCAGGCAGAGATAGAACACCTCCAAGGCTTCCAGGTTACGGCGCATATCGCCGATCAGGGCTTCGAGTCGGGTGAAGAAATGTTCGCCGGCGCTGTGATCGTTGAAGAATTGTGCCTGCAAGGGCTCGCTGGCCCAATCCTCGCGGCAATTGTTCGGGGTGCTGACGATGACTTCGTCGATGAAGGCAGCTAGCGCGTATTTGGCCTCCTCGACGGCCTCGGGAGGCTTGCGATGGGTAAGGCAGGTGCGTTCAAAATCCTTGAAATAAGCCGCGAGCAGTTTTCGCAGCGCGGCCGTATCGCCCAGATTCGGGGTTTCCATGATCTTCACTCCGATTAGGAGGAGATCCGTGGCTAAGGTCAGCAGGGAAGGCCCGTCCTTGGGAGAGGACTTCTGTGAGAACAAGGTTTGTCCGGCGCTGGCCCCGCCCGAGCCGAAAAGGGTTTGCACCGCGCCGTCGGCCCAATCGATTCCGCGGCCTTGCCCGAAGGCGGTGCGTTGCGGGACGGGAATGGGTTGGGAAAGGACCTTCCGTTCCCCGGGCTGCATCATGGGATCAGGACTCCAGAGTCGCGATCAATTCGAGCTTGGGCGAGGGAAGATCCCCGGGAAGGTGCAAGGCCAGGGATTTTCCTGATTTGGCGTTTTCCCATAACTCCCCGGTTTGATGCACGCGGAAATATTTGAATCCGGCCTTGGCGGGAATGCCCTGCGGGGGTTGGGATTCCGGCAGCAGCGGCAATCCCGGTAGCGCGTGGCTGATCAAGGTTTCCAGGCTCGCCGCCGGTCCCATTTTGGCCTTGCGCTGCACGGCGGTGATGATTTCCACTTCGCCGGTTTGCGCGGACACGCCCAGATACAACTCGCGCACCTTGGTGAGATCCACCTCGCGCAAATTCGCCAGGTATTGGATGGGGCTGGTTTTGGTCAACGGGATCATGCGGTAGCCGGTGGGTACGCCGGCCGCCAACAAGGTTTCGATCAATTGAAACAGCGGCTTGAAGGTGGCGCGCAAATCCCCGTGCAAATACGGTGGCAGATCCGATATCTTGGCGTCGGCGCCGAAGCTGAGCATCGATCCGGCGAAGCTGATGAGACGGCGATACAGCGCCTCGGGATGGGCCGAGGGCTGCTGGAGGAAATGCAACAGTTCCGGAAGAGAGGCGTTGACGGCCGAGAGCAGCAAATATTGGGTGAGCGACTCGGCGCTGAATTGCGCCACGCCGGTGGCCTTCTGCGACCTTTGCGCCATCAAATAGCCGCTTTTCTGTTGGGCGTTGTCGGTCAATTTCTTCAGGCGGGCAAGAAATCCCGCGGCTCCGGACAGGCGCAGGCAGGTGGGGAGAAAATCGTCATCGGATTGGATACGGCCCTGGGAGTCGCGCCGCAATTCGGCGATTTTCAGGGTTTGCAAACCGGCCGTGGATTCTCCCTCAAAGAGGATGCGCAGATTGAGGCGTCCGAACACCAGGGCCCGGGCGTTACCGCCAGTGTTGAGATCGGGCGCTTCCTTCGTTTGCCCCAGGTAACGGGGAGGTTTCGTTTCGTCCACGGCTTCGGAAGCAAAATTCGGGTTGCCGGGTTGCAAGGCCGGAGCCGCGAGATAGACGCCCAGATTGTCCTGGGCCGCGGAGAAGTTGGATTCGAAGGGCCTTTGATCCAGCCGCCCGTCTTGGGAGGGAAAGGAAAACCAGGTCCCGTCGGGAAAAACCCCGGAGCATTCCCGCAAGGCGAAAAAGCCGCTTTGCAACGCCTCGCGGTCGAGGTCGAGGGATGCGATGCCGTAATGGAAGGGCCCGAGCAGCTTCAGCCTTGCGTTCAGATCCTCGGAAAACAGGCTTTCGGCCTGTTGGAAATGCTGGGGCGAAAGCACCATGCCTTCCAGCCATATCACCTTGTCGCTCATGGGGAACTTCCTGGGTTGGGTGAACCTTGTGGGTGAGGGAAATTTAGGCTAAATCACGATGTCTCCGCGTGCGATAGTCGATAGTTTTACGTATCGAACGGATAAGTTTAGACGATAAGCCATTGATTCATATTAAGATCACCAAGTTCCCTTAATTGATCCCGTTTTTCAGGGGCTTAAAAACTCCCGAAGAAGCGTCGCGGATCTAACTTTCCTCCGCAGATGTACCTCTCCAAACTCCGCATATTCGGATTCAAATCCTTCGCCAATCGAGTCGAGGTCAATTTTCCCGCCGAGGGCGTCACCTCGGTGGTGGGGCCCAACGGCTGCGGCAAATCCAACATCATCGACGCCATCCGCTGGGTGTTGGGCGAGCAAAGGCCCCGGGCCTTGCGCTCCAGCAAAATGGAGGACGTGATTTTCTCGGGGACTGCCGACCGGCCCGCTTTGGGCATGGCCGAGGTGAGTTTGATCGTCAACAACGACAACGGCGTCCTCTTGTCCGATTACGCCCAGGTGATGATCACGCGGCGCAATTACCGCGACGGTGAAAGCGAATACCTGATCAACAACCAGCCCTGCAGGCTCAAGGACATCCACAACCTTTTTTACGACACGGGCATGGGTGCCGCTTCGTACAGCCTCATCGAAGCCAAGATGATCGACACCATCCTCTCCGACAAGGCGGAGGAGCGGCGCGTGATGTTCGAGGAAGCGGCCGGCATCTCCAAGTACAAGCAGCAGCGCAAGGAAACCCTGCGGCAGTTGGAGCATACGGCCCAGGACTTGGCCCGTGTCGAGGACAATCTCCGCCACGTGCAGCAGAACGTGAACCTGTTCGAGCGCCAGGCCAAGAAGGCCGAAAAATGGCGTGAGCTCAAGTTGGCCTGTCGCTCGCTGGAACTGAGCGTGCAGCATGACGCCTACCGCGATCTGGCCGCGGGGTTGGAGCCCCTTTCGTTTGAACACGCGAAGGACGAGAACCGCGCCGCCGAATTGGACGCGCGCCGCGCCCTCGAAGAGGCATCCATCGAGCAGGAAAAGCTGGGTTTGTTCGAAGAAGAGCGGCAGGTGTCGGACCTGGGCAAAAGAACCACCGAAGCGCAGGGCGAGGCCATTCGCCTCGAAGGCGAGGCCGAG
>JBGPFT010000289.1:0-3379 GCA_041483475.1 Fibrobacteria bacterium
AATTGAAAATGTGGAAGAACTCCTCCTGGGTGCGGTCCTTCCCGCTCATCACCTGCACGTCGTCCATCAGCAGCACGTCCACTTCGTGGCGGTAGAAGGCCGACATCTCGTTGATGCGGTTGTGCTGGATGGAATCCACGAACTCGCGGTAAAAAGCCTCCGCCGTCACGTAACGGACCTTTTTCCCTGGCGTTTCGCGCATGACGTGATTGCCGATGGCCTGAAGCAAATGGGTTTTCCCCAGCCCCACCCCGCCGTAGATGAGCAGGGGGTTGAAGCGGGAGCCGCCCGGATCCTTGGCCACGGCCAGGGCCGCCGAATGGGCGAATTGGGAATTGCTGCCCACCACGAATTCCTCGAAAGTGTAGTCCCCGTTGAGGTCGATCGAGGGCAGGCTGCTGAAGGGCACGGCCGGGCCGTGGTTGTACAGGGCCGGGGCCGCCGGTTGCCGCCGGAACTGGACGCGCAAATGACGCCCCGTGGCCTCATAGAAGCAGTGTTCGATCAGGCCGGCGTAGGCGCGGGAAAGATGATCGATATCCAGGGGCGCGGGAACGGAAAGGAGCAGGTGGGTGTCCCCCACTTCCTGGATTTTCAGGGGGAGGAACCATTGGTTGAAGATTTCCTCAGACAGCTTTTCGCGCAGGCAACCCAGGCAGGCCGCCCAGGTGCCCACCCAACTCGTGGGAACCGGGACCGCCCCGCCGATGCCGAGGCGCCAGCGCGGCGAAAGCTCGGCTTCCAGATTTCTAGGATCTTCGAGGGTCAATGACGCTCCGTGGCCGATCGGGTGTCGGGGCTGGAATGATACTTATTTGGTTCGCGGGAACGGAGGAGAAAATCTTTTTCGGGAAGTCCGAAAATCCTATCTTTGTCCGCGCTGTTTCGGGGGGTCGAAACCCCGGATCCGATGCACTATCATCCGGCCATGCACCCGACCTTGCACTCCTTATATTGGCTATGGGGGAGCTTCGCCTCCCTGCTGATCCTGCACCTGCTGTGGTGCCAATTCATCGCCTATCCGGTTTCCTTCGAGCGGAAGTTGCGCCAGGGCAAGCCCTGGGTGTATATCCCCCTGCGATGGAAGGGCTTCCATAAATTTCAGATCATGCTTTTGTCCCGCCTGCTTGAGTTGGTCATCGCCGGGATGGGAGTGGCCTTGTTCGTCGCGCATACGGGACGCCTTGAACCCCTTCGCATCGCCGGTTTGACCGTACTTCTGTTCCTGGCCGCCACGCGCCTGGGCGCTTTCTGGACCCATCTCCGTTATCGTCAGCAAGAGGATGCCTATTACCTGCTGCACGACGAATTGCGGATCCAATTCGAACAGGAAGGGAAGGATTTCACCGAACCCCAGTTCCGCAACCTCGCCGTCTACCAGCACCAGCAGCGGCTACGCAAGGCCGACGAAGCCGGAAAACTCATCGCGGAACTGCGCCGGGAAGCGAAACGCTCCCGGACCCAAGGCTCGCATCGGGAAATGGTGGAATCGTGAAAAGCCGTTCCGCGCTTCATCCCGCGCTGCCGGAAGACGCGGTTTGGAAAGAGAAATTGGAATCGGAGGGAATTTCCGCCGCCGAGCGCTTGGCATTCGCCGAATTCGTCCTGGCCCGCGTATCCCGCACCTTCGCCCTCAACATCCGGGTTTTGCTCCGGCCCTTGCGTGATCACGTCCTGTACGCTTACTTGTATTGCCGCATGGCGGATACCTTGGAAGACGACCCCACCCTTTCACCCTCCGAAAAATCCCGGCTTTTACGCGCCTTTTCCGCGCTGTTCGGCGTCGACGGCCGTCCGGCGGCCGAAGCGATACGGGACTTCCAGAAACAATTGCCGGCGGAATGGAACGCTTCCCCGCAATGGGAGCATTTGCTGCTCGTCCATGCGCCGGTGCTGTTGCTGCCTTTCCTGGAATTTCCCGAACCGGTGCGGAAAGTGATGGCGCGCTGCATCGGGGATATGTGCGGGGGCATGGCCGGATTCGCCGAAAAGGCGGGATCGGGTCGTCGGAACCTCATCGACACTTTGGAAGACCTCGATAATTATTGCTATTACGTGGCCGGCACCGTGGGGGTGCTGCTTTGCGATCTGTTCATCCGGCATTCCGGGAAGATCCGCGCGGAGCGCGCCAAAAGCCTGAAGGCCTTATGCATCTCCTTCGGGCTCGGGCTGCAACTCACCAATATCCTCAAGGATTTACACGACGACAAGGAACGCAACGTGTCCTGGCTGCCCGGCGAACTTTTGGCCGCGGAACGAATCACCTTCCAGGACTTTCTGCGCCCGGATCGCCGCGCCGAGGCCCGGAGGATTTTCGGAATCCTTTTTTCCAAGGCCAAACGCCACCTTGAGGACGCGCTGGAATACTCCTGCCTCATCCCCAAATGGGACAGGCGCTTGCGGCTATTCTGCCTTTGGCCCCTGTTCATGGCCGCCGAGACTTTGGCCCTGATGGCGGAAAGCACCGAGGCGCTGACCCAGGGAAAACGCCTTAAAATAACCCGCGAACAGGTGAAGGCCATCATTCGCCGCACCCGGCTTTTCAGCTGGTCGAACCGATGGGTGCGCGCGGAATTCCTCAAACCGATACGCCGGCTGGAAACCGCGCTGGGCAGCCCATGAATCCATCGTCCTCGCCCGCTTTGGCTGCATTTTTCCGTTGGGCCGCTTGCGTCGGCGTGTTGGCCCTGGATCAGGCCTCCAAATATTGGGCCCGCGTCCGGTTCTCCCCAGACGGCCATCCTGATTATTTCCAATCCATCCCCATACTCGGGGACTGGCTGCAATTCCGGCTGGTGTACAACACCGGGGCCGCATTCGGTATGAAACCTCAGAACGTCCTCCCTTTTCTGTCGCCCACTTTGTTCTACGTGCTTTTCTCCCTGGCGGCCATCGTTTTTCTCGCCGTGTACTACCGCCGCCTCGGCGCCGGCGAGGAAGCCACCAAGCTGGGCGTGGTCCTCATCCTGGCCGGGGCTTTCGGCAACCTGATCGACCGCCTTCGATTCCACCAGGTCACCGACTTCATCGACGCGGGCGTTCCCGGCTTCTATCCGCGCTGGCCCACCTTCAACGTGGCCGACAGCAGCGTTTGCATCGGCATGGCTCTGCTGTTATTGCTCCCGCTTTTGGCCCGCAAAGCGAAGCCGGCAGGATCCGCCGCCATGGAAACGCCCCCGCCGGCAGCCCCTGGCCCAGATGGGGCCTGAACAACACTCCTTCCTTTGCGGGAAGGAAGAGGCGGGACACCGCCTCGACAAATTTCTGTGTGCGCGCATGGGCGATGCTTCCCGCGCCCGCGTCCAGAAATGGATTGAGGCGGGCCATGTGCGGGTGAACGGAAAAACGGGACGAAAAAACACCGCGCTGCGTCCGGGCG
>JBGPFT010000290.1:0-3368 GCA_041483475.1 Fibrobacteria bacterium
GCACGAGGAATACAGGTTGTCCCCGCGCCTTGAAGCGTGCGGCCAGCTTGGCCCCGATGGAACTATCGGACAGAGTGAGCAGGCCGTAATAATTCAGAGCTTCGTTGCCGTTTTTGGCAAAGGAGAGAGTGGCAAGAAAAAGAGAGAGGAGAATTGTGCGCGCGTTTCTCCTCCCCCTCTTCATTCGCTTAAGAATGGAGAGGAGGTTGGGGGGTGAGGACATCAATACCCTCTGGTTTTTTTCGTCCATCGACGAAACGACTCTTCCATGGCCTTGGAGCTGGGATGGGAACCGTAATCCACCGTGTCGGCCCCGACGAACCATTCCTTTTCGGCATTGCTCCAAAGCAGGCGGCCGCGCCGGAAGCTGCGGGAATGGCCCTGTCCCTGCACGCGCAAGGCGATGAAGCCCAATTCCCTGGGCAAATGCCGGATGATGAGAAGGCTGCTGTCGGGCTCCACCGCTTCCACGTAAACCGATCCGTCCAGCCGGGTCAAAGCAACCGTCGCGTCTTGAAGGCCGAAGGCGGCGCGGTAAGGGCGGGCCGCGACGGTGTCGGAAGGATGAGCGGACACATACACGGCTGCGCGTGTCCAGTAGAGATCGGCCTTGGCCGAAATGGTCCTGGCCTTGTCGATGTTCACGAGGGGCACCATGAACACGATGCGCAACAAAAGGAGCACGGTGATGACGGTGAGGATGTCCTCGAAGCTGATGGCTTCCCCGAGGGCGGCGAAATTGCCGTGGGCGCGGCGTCGCCGCATCAGGCATTCCCCGGCGCGATCGCCTGTTGTTTGGCGGCGAGGAAGCCGCGGTACTGCTTCTCGTATTCAGCCAGTTCCGCGACGCGCTTGCCCACCAATGCCTGCACGCGCGTGATCTGCTCAAGCTGGGTGGCGGCGCCTCGCAGCGCTTCGGTGATGCCGGCCAGGTGTTTCTCCAGGGCGAGTTGCGCCTGCATCAGGGCCTGTTCCATTTGGCCGCGCCGCTCTTCGACGGTGCGCAACTCCCTCTCGGCCCCGTAGCGCTTGCGGATCCAAGGCTGCAGGCGGGTGAGGTTCCAGTCGTTGATATGCGAGTTCACCGTGTCGAAGCCGAGCAACACGCGCTCCAGCAACTGGATGGTCACGAACTCGATGAGAATGGAGAGCGCCGTGGCGATGAGGGTGTTCAGGATGGCGTACTGGTCGCCGTCGATGGCCTTGGCGATATCGGCGATGAACCGGAACTCGCCCTGGCTGTCCGCCAGGCCCAGCACCGCGCGCTTCATGGGCGGAAAGGTGAGGATGAGGCCGATCAAAGTGCCCAGAAAGCCGAGCTTAAGCGTGGTGCGGTTGAGGGATACGTGCAGCGAAATGACGCGGTGGTCGCGCGTGGCCCGCCGTTCCCAGGCGCTGTCGAGCAAACCGTCGGAGCCGTGGGTATCGCCGCGCAGACCTAATTCGATCCAGCGGAGCAAAAGATCGCGCAAATGCCCACCGGGAGCCTTCTGCAAAAGCGCCAGCCGCAGGGCTTCGAGATCGGGCTCGTCCCCGGCCTCGCTCAGGACTTGAACGGCTTTCTCGGTGCTGGCGACGCCCGGCAGCAGCCGCCGCATCTGGAAAACGGCCAGGAGTTGGCCGGCCACGAAGATGGCGTATATCAACCCGATGAAAAACAGGAGCAGGGGATCGGTCGATAGATTTGCTTGGACGTAATACCAGAATCCTGCCGTCGCGGCCAAGACGATGGGCAACGGAAAGATCGCGCACACGCGCGCGGTTTTGCGGATGCGTTGCAAGGCCCGCCGGGCCTGCTGCAGGGGGTTTTCCGAAAGCTTGAGGGGTGGATTCATGGGGAGGCTCCGGGCCAGCGCAGCGCCGGATTGTCCAGCGCCATGCTCATGGCCACGTTGAGGTGGAAGCTTTGCCGATTGCGATAGTCCAGATCCAGGCGTAGGAAGGCGAAACGCAGCGAGGTCGGCCAGGTGCGGGGGATGGGGATGCCGATGGAAATGGGGGCGAGATCCATTCGCAGCCGGGTAAATACGCCCCCGCCCAGCGCGAAACCGAAACCCCAGGGGCCGAAGGGCGCGGGAAGATCTTCCAGCATGATTTCCTGCACCGGAATGCGGTAGGCGTCGCCGTCGAAATGCGCCGAGTAACGCAGGACGCCGAACTTGACGTGAACGGCTTGCGACAGATTACCGGGCATGGCCGCGCTGCTGTCCTTCCATTGACGGATCAGGGAGCCTCGGGAACGCCCCTCCGCCGCCTTCGGAGCTTCCGGATCCATCCAATAGAAGGAAGGGAAGGGGCGGTTCGCCAGGGCGATTTCCCATTTCACGCCGGGAATGCCCAGGGCCGCATGCCACCACCAATGCCCTTCCCCCCAATATTTGTGAGTACCCGTATTGAACGGGTCGTAAAGGGATTGGGATAGGCCTCCCCCGGTTTGGCTGCGGTGCAAACCCGCTTCCAGAAAAACCCAAGGATGCGGGTTTTCGGCCCAAATGAAATCCAATTGGCGATCGATTTCTTCCCGCGCCCCCTTGGTTTCCGTCACCGAGCTTTGCCAATTCGCCGTCAGGCCCGTGGGCCAGCGCAGCCAGGAAAGCAGGCTGTCGCGCCGCTGCCAAAACCCCAACCAGACATTGCTCTCGGGTTCCCCGGGAGCCGTGGCCCTTTCCGGGCCTACCCGACCCTTGGCGCCGCCTTTCAGCAAGGACACGGCGAATTCCGGAAGCTCCGCGACCTGGGTGCCTTCGCGCAACAGATAGGTTTGCTTTTCCCCTGAAGTCCAGTCCCTGCGCACCAGGATTTGATAGTTGCCCGGCGCCGGATCCCCTTCCAAGTCCGATGCCCGCCATATCTCGAGGATCAAGGTGGAGTCGCGGACTTCATAAAGATCGAAGGCATCGGCCGCCGCCGTGAGACGGCATGCGGCCAAGAACAGCCAAAGAGACGGGCTTCGGAATGCGCGGGAGGGCATAAAACACGGCATGGCCTCCAGGGAGGCCATAACGGGGATCATAGTATATATGAATATGAAGAATCGATTGCTTTTGGGAGGAGTATGTCGTCACGCCCGTTAACCATCGGGGTCGGAGCTGCCTTGGTAGACCTTTTACTCGAGGAAAAGGATGAATTCCTCGGTCGCTTGGGCTCCGAAAAAGGCGGGATGACCATGGTGAATGCCGACACCATCGAGAAAGCCCTCGATCAAACCTCATCCGAGGCCAAAATCGTTCCCGGCGGGTCCGCCTGCAACACTTTGGTCGGCATCGGCAATTTGGGCGGTAAGGCGCGCATGATCGGGCGACTGGGCGATGACGATTTGGCGGAGCATTTCCGTTCCGGTTTGCGCCGGGCCGGGGTGGAAGGGCGAC
>JBGPFT010000291.1:0-3364 GCA_041483475.1 Fibrobacteria bacterium
CCTCTCCATCCATAAACGGATGGAGAGGGGGAGAAAATAGGTTCGTTCTCTGTTTCTTCAACAAGCTTTGTTTGGAAAGAAAACAAGACAAGAAACGGCCCCCCTCTCTCCGCCTTTAAGCGGGGAGAGGGGTCGGGGGTGAGGAGATCACGCCACCCGATTTAACGTTTCCCCGTTCAGAAAAGCCTTCAAATTCGCCGTGGCAATTTCCACCAATCGCATGCGCGCCTCGACCGTGGCCCAGGCATAATGGGGGGTTACGACCACCTTGTCGGCCCAGGGCGCTTTGGGATTCAACAACGGATGATTCGCCGCCGGAGGTTCCGGATAAAGAACGTCCAACCCCACTCCGCCGAGATGCCCCGAATCCAAGGCGGCGATCAGATCGGGTTCCTGGATCAATTGGCCCCGGCCGGTATTGATAAGGATGGCGCAGGGTTTCATGGCCGAAAGGAATTCCGCGTTCACCATTTCCTTCGTCTTTTCGGTGAGTGGGCAATGCAAGGTGACGAAATCGGCCTGGCGCAAGGATTCTTTTAAGGGCAAGCGTTCCTCGCTTTTGGATCCGGGCACCTGAACCAGCAAGACGCGCATGCCGAAACCCTTAGCGATGCGCGCCACCGCCGATCCGATGGCTCCCCCGCCCAGGATGGCAAGAGTTTTGCCCGCAAGTTCGGTCAATGGCTGGCGGGTGAAACAGAAATCCACCGCGCCGGCCCATTTCCCCGCCTTCACGTCGGCATTATGCCCGGCCACGTCCTGGGTGAAATGCAGGAGAAAAGCGAAAACGAGCTGCGCCACCGATTCGGTGCTGTAGCCGGGAATGTTGGCGACGGCGATACTGCGCTGGCGGGCGGCTTCCAAATCCACAACATTGGTGCCGGTGGCTAGGATACCGATATAGCGTAGGCTGGGCGTCATGTTAACGGCGTCCAAGGACACCTTGTTGGTCAAAACCGCCTCGGCTCCGGCGCAACGCTCCAACACATCCTCGGGCCGCGTGCGGGTAAAAACCGTAAGATCGCCAAGGTCGCGCAACCCGCGCCAAACCTCTCCGTCCCCCAAGTCGGTGGTGAATCCGTCCAAGATGGCGATGCGCATGCGTTTTCCGTTACTTTTTGTCACCGTGTTTTTACTCCAGTGCAATCTCGGGATCGATTTCGCATGATACCTTTCAAAAATATGCTTTCATCCGTTCTTATTTCCGTCGCAATGTCGGTTTCGCAACCGATGCTCAGTCCTGACCAAGCCGTGGCCATCGCCCTGGAAAACAATTTTTCCCTTTCTCTGGCCCGCGATCAAAGCGCCGCGGCCGCGCTCAACCGGAAAACCGGCATCGGCCCTTTTTTGCCTTCGGCTTCGGCCTCGGCCACCCATTCCGGTTCCTTGGAAAACCCGCATCATCCGCAAACCACGGTGGGCGCCTCGGTGAACCTGATGATCTTCGACGGCTTCCAATCCTATCACGCTTATCGTCGGCTCAAATCCCAGGAAAAAGCCGCCGCGCTTCAGGAACGCATCGCGGTGGAAAACGTCTTGGAATCGACGCTCTCTTCCTATTACGAGATCGCGCGGCAAAAACGGCGACTCGAGGCGCTGGGCGATCTGTTGGCGGTTTCGGAGGAGCGCGCCAAGCTGGCGCAGGCGAAAATGGAGCTGGGCGCCGGATCCAAACTCGAACAATTGCAATCCCTGGCGGATCTCAACGCCGATTCCTCCGCCTTTCTCTCCCAGGAAATCACATTGCAAGAGGCCAAAACCCGGTTGAACCAAATCCTGGCCCGCGATCCGGGCATGAGTTTCGACGTCGCCGATTCCATCCCCTTGGAAAAATCCCTGCCCGTGGAGGATTGGCGCAAGGGATTGTCGGAAAATAACGCATCGATCCTCCAAACCAACGCCGAACAGGAAGCCGCAGTTTCCGGTTTGAAGGAAGCCCGAGGGGGCTGGTGGCCCGATCTCAACGCCGGTCTCGCCTATTCCGTCGCTCCGGGAACTTTGAACTCCGGTTCCGCCCCGAGCCGGGATGACGCCACCTACAGCGTCAATCTCTCCGTGCCGATTTTCGATCGCCTGCAAACTCGCCGCAGCGTCGGTAATGCCCGGCTGAATTTACGGCAAGGCGAGACGCGGGTGAAGCAACGGGAAGAAGATGTGCGCACCGAATTCGAGCAAGCCGGGCAAAGACATGCGACGGGCTTGCGGCAAGTCGCCCTGGAGGATCGCAATCTGGAAGTGGCCCGGCTTCAGGCCGAAGCCGCCCGGGAACGGTATCGGGTGGGATCCTCGTCGCCGCTGGAATTCCGCGACGCCCAAGGAAAATTTCTCGACGCGCAAAGCCGCCTGATCTCGGCCCGTCAGGACACGAAAACGGCGGAGTTGGCGTTGAAACGACTGGCGGGGACGTTGGTCAAGGAGGCTCCATGAGAAAAAAAATCCTTTGGGCTTCGGCGGTCGCGGCCCTCGCCGTCATCGCCGCGTTCTTCTGGTGGAAACAACGAAAGCCGGAACCGCATTGGCGCACGGCCGCCGTGGAACGCGGTCCCATTCAGGTTTCGGTGACGGCCACGGGAATTTTGCAGGCCGTAGTCACCGTGCAAGTGGGCACCCAGGTTTCCGGGACCATCTCCGCCTTGTACGCGGATTTCAATTCCCATGTCAAGAAGGGCCAGGTGATCGCGCGCCTCGACACCACCTTGCTGCACGCGGCCTTGGAAGACGCCCGTTCCAACGTCTCCCGGAACCATGCCCAGGAAAGAAGGGCCGCCGAAGTGTTGAAACGCACGCAAACCCTGTTTGAACGCTCCTTGGTTTCCCAAGCCGAATCGGATCAGGCCCGAGCCGACGCCGAAGTGGCCTCCGCCACCCTCGTTTCGGCCCGGGCCGGTTTGGAGCGCGCCGAAATCAACCTGGGATTCGCCACCATCACCTCGCCCATCGAGGGCATAGTCCTGTCCCGCGCCGTGGACGTGGGTCAAACCGTCGCCGCCAGCTTCAACACCCCGACCTTGTTCACTTTGGCCTGCGATTTGCGCGAGATGCAGGTGCAAGCCGCCGTGGATGAAGCCGATATCGGCCGGATTCGCGAGGTGCAGAAAGCCATCTTCACCGTCGACGCTTTTCCGGACATGCAATTCGCCGGGACCGTGAAGCAAATCCGGTTGCTGGCGAAAACGGAGCAAAACGTGGTGACCTACGACGTGGTGATCCGCGTGCCGAATCCGGATCTCAAGCTCATGCCGGGCATGACCGCCACCCTCTCCATCGCGGTGGCCCGCAAGGAGGACGCGCTGCTGGTGCCCGCCGCGGCCCTGCGCTTCAAGCCCGGCGGGGATAAACCCTGGAAACACAAGCGGGACGGGGA
>JBGPFT010000292.1:0-3358 GCA_041483475.1 Fibrobacteria bacterium
CCTCGGAATTGGATGCGGTCCGTCCCATTTCCATCCAGGCCTTTACCTTCGACGAACGCGGACGCATGTGGGCCGTGGAAACCTTCGACTATCCCAACAACCTCACCAGTCCTTTCGCCGGCAACGATCGCATCGTCATCCTGGAAGACGTCAACGGCGATCACGTGGCCGATAGGCTGACGGTGTTCGCCACCGGGCTCAACATTCCTCAAGGCATTGAAATCGTGCCTCAAGGCGTGGTGGTGGCGATGGCGCCCTATTTGGTGCTTTTCACGGATGCAAATGGAGATGACATAGCGGATCTTCCCCAGGGGAGGATCCTCTACCAGGGCTTTACCAAGGGCGATACCCACGGAGCGAACAACAATCTCAGGTTCGGATTGGACAATTGGCTGTACGGGGATAACGGCTACAACGGCGGCAACGTCAACGGAACGAGTTTCGGTTCGGGAATCTGGCGCGTCCGCACCGACACCACCCGATTCGAGGTCTATGCCCCTTGCGGGTGCGGGAATTCCTCCGCTTTCGGAATGATGGAGGACGGCCAGGTATTCAGCGCGGCCGCGACGGATGGAGGCAACACCCATTCCAAGCACGGCGTCATTCCGGGGGTGAACTCCGCCACCATTTCCGCTTACGGGAACGCCTTCATTAACATCACCCAGGACATCGTCCAGGGCGACCAATGGGGAGGATTCACCGCCGCTTCGAGCCAAGAGATCTATACCGCGCGGCTTTTTCCGCAAACATTCTGGAACCGCGCCGCCTTCACGACCGAAGGAACCGGCCATTTGGTGAACGTGGATTTCCTGACGGCCAACAACAGCACTTGGAGCGCCACGCGCAACGCCACCACGCCCAATGTGTTCGCCAGCACCGACGCTTGGACCGCTCCGCTTTTTTCCAAGGTAGGGCCTGACGGGGCGCTGTGGGTGCTCGATTGGTACACCTACGTCCTGCTGCACAACGGCATGCCCTCCTCGTTCCAGGGTGCCGGGGCCGCCTGGATCAACCCGCTCCGCACCCGCAGCCGCGAACGCCTTTATCGCCTGGTTCCCAGCAGCAACGCGCTGGATCCGGTTCTCGACCTTCGCAACGCCTCGTACGCGCAACTGGTCGCGACTTTCCAGAACGCCAACATGTTCTGGCGCTCGACGGCGCAAAAGATGATTCTCAGGAACGCCACCACGCCCCTGGCCAAGGCCCAAGTCGAGTCCCTGCTGGTGACGGCGTTGAGCAGCCGCCAGAATGATGTCGTGGGGATAGACGGCTACGCCTTGCACGCGCTGTGGACGGCGCAAGGGTTGGGCCTCTTCACCGCCAATCCCGCGAAATGGGACCCCATTCTCAGGGGATTGCTGTTGCATCCCTCGCCGGCCGTGCGCATGAACGTGGCGAGGGCCATGCCGCGCAGCGCCGCCTCCATTCAAGCCATCAAGGATCAATGCACCGTGAACGACAACGATCCCAAGGTGCGCCTCTGGACCTTGTTGGGCATGGCGGGGCAACCCGCGCTCGCCGGCATCAACATGTGGTCGACTTTCCACAACCTGGACACCTGGTCCCAGCAGGCCTTCACCCGGGCCGCAGCGGGCTCGGGTGTCACCGATGTCGCCACCCGGCCCTGCACTCCCGTGCTGGACGCTGTGGTTGCCATCAAGACCCCGCAGGTACTTCCTGCGCGGGGTTTGCGCTTCGTTTCCAACCGAGAGGGCTGGGAACCCCAGCCTGACGGATCGGTGGCGCCGGGCGAATTGATTTTGTTCGACCTTCGCGGATCCGTGGTGGATAGGATTTCCTATGACGGCCAGCAATGGTCGGGCAACTTGAGGGCAAGCCATTCTCCGGTTTACCTCTACGTGTTCAGAACGTACGGCGGCGTGACCCTCCAAGGCAAACTCCTGCGGAACGCCTCGCTCTGACAAATTTTTTCTCGATAGGATTTCACACCGCCCTCCCGTATACGGGAGGGTTTTCCAACCCTGAAGGAACACATGACCCAACCCGCGGTGATTTCGAAACCCAATGAAGCTGTGGAGGCAAAGCCTCAATTCGATAAGAAAAAACTTTTTCTGATCAGCCTTTTTTCCATCACGACTTCAGGAATCAGCTTCAGCCTGCGTAGTAGTATCGCCGGCGACATACAAACCTCGCTTTTCGATCCCATCGATAAGCTCAATTCCGCCACGATGCTGGGCTCGGCCCTGGGCGTCGCCTTTCTCGCCTTCGCCCTTACCATCGCCATCGGCAGTCCCCTGTTGGATTGGCTTGGGATGAAAAGAGTGTTCACTTTGTCCAGCCTCAGCTTCATCACCGGAACGTTGATCGTGGTTTGCGCCGATCGCCTGGCGCATGGGCCCGGAGTTTATCGCATGGTGTGGCTCGGCATGTTGTTTTCCGGCATTGGTTGGGGTTCCATGGAAACCGTCATCAACCCGCTCACCGCGACGCTGTACCCCGACGACAAAACCCACAAGCTGAACATCCTGCATGCGTGGTGGCCGGGCGGAATCATCATGGGTGGCCTCATCGGTCTTTTCATCGGCAGCCTGAATTTTTCCTGGAAAATAAAGTTTTGCGTGGTATTGGTTCCGGCCTTGGCGACCTTGGTGATGCTGATGGGTTCCAAGTTCCCGAAAACGGAACGCGCCGCCGCCGGCATTCCAGCGCGTGAGATGTTCCGCCAGGTTTTCCGGCCCATGTTCCTGGTCTGGTTCTTTTCCATGTTCCTCACCGCCGCGTCCGAGCTGGCTCCGGGCCAGTGGGTGGACATGGCGCTGACCCGCACCGTCGGCATGAAGGGAATTTGGCTGTTGATCTACGTGAGCGGATTGATGTTTGTCATGCGTCATTTCGCCGGTCCGTTGGTGCACCGCCTTTCCACGGTCGGGCTCCTCTGGATTTCCTGCCTACTCGCTTCCTTGGGCTTGGTGGCCTTGAGCGCGGCAAATTCCCCGTTCATGGGTATCCTCGCCGCTACGGTATGGGGAGTCGGGGTCTGTTATATGTGGCCCACCATGCTGGCTTCTGCCTCCGAGCGTTTTCCCAGGGGCGGAGCCCTGCTTATGGGCTTAATGGGCACGGCCGGGACTTTGTCCATCTATTTCGTGCTGCCGCAAATGGGAAAGATCTTCGACCACGCCAAAATCACCTTGGCCGGGGGCGAAGACGCCTTCAAGGCGCTTGCGGGCGAGCCTTTGACCCGGGTTCTGAGCCAGGCGGCTTCGGCATCCTTCCGGACGGTCGCCATTCTTCCCGCTTGCCTGTTGCTTGTCTTCGGCGCGATCTGGCTTTATGACCGTTCGCACGGAGGTTATAAGCCGGAAAAGTTGTAAGAAAAACCCGCTGCTTAATGCGC
>JBGPFT010000293.1:0-3352 GCA_041483475.1 Fibrobacteria bacterium
ACGCTGCCGAGCACGCCGTATCCGTACTGACGCAGGATCAGGGGGTGATCGTAAAACACCGGATTCCGGGGAGCATTCCACACCGGTTCCGGGTTGCCCGCGCCGAATCGCCTTTCCGCTCCGAAAGCCGTCACTACGCATAAACCCAATCCTACCAACGAATTGCGCACGCATCCTCCGTATGATCTTCGCGTCTTTCGAGAAATTAAAAGATAGCGCAGGAAACCGTTAAACGGCGGAATCAATCGAAGAAAATCCGCATCCGCAACACGCCGTCCAAGGTCTCTGGAAGGGCCAATGAAAAGGGCCGGTCGAAGTCGACGCGCTCCCAATGCCAGATCCGGATTCCGCGCAAATCGAAGAAGTCGGCGCTCACAGCCCCCGCCGGTAACCGCACGATGCGATTTAGACCGACTGCCAAGAGCCGGGATTCCGGCCCTTTCCCGGCGATGCGACGGGGCGAAACCACCGGATCAGGCGGGCCGATATAGTCGAGCCGGACCAGGTTGCCCCCGCCGGAATTGTTGGGGTAGCCGGTGCTGCCCCAGTCGAGGAAATAGAACGCGCCGTCCGGGCCCACCTTGAGATCGATGGGATTCATGACGGGATTGGCCGTGGTCTGGTCCCAGAAGCGCTTGACCGCCACCACCGCCCCGGTGTTGTCGAGCTGCACGGCGTGAACCAGGCTGCGCGAATGGTCGAAGATGAAAAGATGCTGATTGTAGTACAGGGGAATTTTGTTCACGTTGGCGATGGAACCGTCGAAGTAATACACGGGACCAAGCATGGAGGTGTTGGGGGGACCGTTTCCGAAAATCGGGAAAGTCGTATTTGGGAGGGTGGAGTTATAGGCATACCAAACGAGCGCGGGGCGGGCAGGCGGAAGATTGACGAGGCCGGTGTTGTTGGTCGAGGTGTTCTGGAGCGCGTTAGGATTATACAAGGCGCCGCCGACGTTAGTGGTGTAGTTGTAAACGTTATAGCAGAAATTGTTGCCCCGGCAATAGGGCCACCCGGAATTCCCCGGAGTCTTGGCGATGTTGACCACATCGTATCCGCGGGGACCCTGGTTCGGGTCATCGACCGTCGCATTAGGCCCGGGTTCGGCCCAATACAGCCAGCCGGTTCTCGCATCGACGGTGAGACGGAAGGGATGCCGGAGGCCCATGACGTAAATTTCGGGGCGGGTCTGGGCCGTGCCCACCGGAAAAAGATTGCCGGTGGGAATGGTATAGGTGCCGTTGTCCTCGGGGTGGATGCGGAGGATTTTCCCCCGCAGGTCGTTGCTGTTGGCCGCGGAACGCTGCGCATCGTAGTTCGGGCGCGCGGGATCGCGCGGGGAATATCCGGTGGTCGGCCCGGAGAAAAAGTTGTTGGTGTTGTCGGCCAAGGCGATGAAAAGGTTTCCCTGCAAATCGAAGGCCAAGCAACCGGTATTATGCTCGTCGGTGTTTGTCAGCGTGTAGGGAATGCTGATGATGTTCACGCGCGTGGTCAAATCCAAATTGTCCGATGCCAGCACCGTGTAGCGGGCCACCACGATGGATGGGCTCGGCGTCAAGGTTCCGAACAGGACAAAAACGCGCCGGTTGACCGCGAAGTTGGGATCGAGGACGAGGGAATGCAGTCCGTCTTCCCGCACATTGGATACGACCAAAGTGGCGGCGGTGGTCGTCGCCCCGGTTGCCGGATCGTACAGGCGGATGGTTCCGTTCTTGGACAGCACATAAATC
The DNA here is from genome assembly GCA_041483475.1 of Fibrobacteria bacterium. Classification (GTDB taxonomy): domain Bacteria; phylum Fibrobacterota; class Fibrobacteria; order UBA11236; family UBA11236; genus UBA11236. Next base: position 1,734 of record JBGPFT010000293.1, read on the forward strand.
TTGCCGTCCGGCAGGAAAGCGATATGGGTGGGATTGGTAAGCCCGCTCATCAGCACCGTGGTCCGGAGCTGGGCGCGGGTGGGTTGCGTCCAACCCGTGCCCAGGCCAAGGAAAATCGCCAGGACGAGAAACCGCATGGATCCGCTGTTTTTCATATTCACCCCTATGATGCATAAATATAAAGAGCTCCGATGCTTCTGGCCGCCGGTTCCGCAGGTTTACTTTTCCTTCATGGCTCCATACCCCGTGCAAATAAGGCCCGAGCGCAAAAAAAACCTGCTGGCGGGCCATCCCTGGGTCTTTTCCGGGGCCTTGGCCGAAACCCCGAAAATACCGGACGGTTCCCTGGTATCCCTGCGCTGCGGCCGGGAAGCCCTGGGGACGGGCTATTACAACTCCCGCACCGATATCGCCGTCCGGCTGCTTTCACGGAAACAGGAAGAAATCGACAAAAACTTTTTTCGGGACCGATTCCGCCGCCTGCAGGCCGAGCGCAAGGCTTTTCTCCCGCCGGATACGAATGCTTACCGGTTGGTTTTCGGGGAAGCGGATGGATGCCCGGGCCTGATCGTGGATCGATACGCGGATATTCTCGTAGCGCAATTCCACACTTTGGGCATGGACCGACTGCGCGATGCCGTGATCCCGGCGCTGGTGGAAACCTTTTCGCCGCGCGCCGTGGTGGAACGCAGCGACGTTGGGGCGCGCAAGTTTGAAGGCCTGACGGATCAACCCGTGGGGGTGCTTCACGGCGCATTGGCGGGCGAAATGGAAATCCGGGAATACGGCCACCGCTTTCTCGTGGACGTTTTACGCGGCCAGAAAACCGGGTTTTTCCTCGACCAACGTGAAAATCGCCGCGCCTTGCAGCGCTGGTGCGTAGAGCGTTCCGTGCTGAACCTGTTCTGCTACACCGGCGGATTTTCCGTTTACGCCGCGGCGGCGGGAGCGAAGCGCGTGATCAACATGGACGCCTCGGAACCGGCCATTGCGATGTGCCGTCGCAACCTGGAATTGAACGGATTCGGAATGCCTGACGGTGATTTCAGGGTTCAAGACGTTTTCGACGCGTTGTCGGATCTTCCCGCCGGGGAATCCGACTGCATCGTCATCGATCCTCCCTCCTTCGCCAAAAGCCGCGCCCAATTGAAAAGCGCCATCAAGGCCTATATCACCCTCAACACCAAGGCCTTGCAGGCCCTGCCGGACGGGGGAATTTTAGCCACCGCCTCTTGCACTTCGCATCTCGACTCGCTGACCTTCATCAAAATCCTGCATCAAAGCGCGGTGAACGCAGGGTGCTCGCTGAAGATATTGGAGATAAAGGAACAGCCCTTCGACCACCCTTATAATCTGACGTTTCCCGAGGGGCGGTATCTCAAATTCGTGGTGGGGAAAAAGGGATCGCAGTGAGCAAAATTCACGGGGCGTACAGCACGTAGCGTAAATCGAATAGGGAATCAGTAAGATTCCGCAGTACAATGTGATGCAATCCGCTATAAACTTCTTCCTGATAGATGCGATGAGGCTGCAAATAGGAACCGTTCCAATTTATAGCACTGTGGTTGGAAAGAGTGTCGAGGATCCTGCCATCCAAAGAGATTTCCACGCGGGAACCC
>JBGPFT010000294.1:0-3316 GCA_041483475.1 Fibrobacteria bacterium
AGTTTCAGGGCCGCGACGTTCGCGGCCAGTGCCGAATCCCCCTCCAGCGATTGGGCGAAATCGAGGGCGTATCCGGCGTTGTTCGGCTCCAGCTTCCACGCCTTCTCAAAGGCGGACGCGGATTCGCGGCCGAGTTTTTGCAGCAAGGCGCCGAATTGATGCCAGAAGGAGGCGTCCTTGCGCTGGGGGGCGATGCGCTCCATCACTTCCGCCGCCTTGCCGAGATCGCCGCTTTCGAGATAGTGCTGGGCGATTTCGTATTCGTAGCCCGCGCGCTTGCCGGCATCCAGGCGCGAGAGCTTGTCCAAGGCGGAGAGATAGGCGCCCTCGCGGTCCTGATGCCCGCGCGCGAGGTCGTGCAGGAGGACTTGGCCCTTGACGTCGTCGGGATGAGCGCGCGACCAGTCCTCGGCATGGGAGAAGGCCGCCGCCGAATCCTTAACCATGAGATCCAGTTCCGCCAGGCGCAACAGCCAGCCGTCCTCGGAAGGATCTTGGTCCATCAAGGCCTGGATGGCCGCGCGCTGCTTCGGGGCGGGCGCGTTCGCGGCCACCGCCGCCCCCACCTGGATTTTCCGCACTTCGACGTCGCTGGGATGCGCGGCCAGGTATCGCTCGCTGATTTGCAAGGTGAGCAGGGCGTCCTTGGCGCCTTGGGCGGCGAAAACGGCGGAACGGATTTCGCCCAGGCGCGCGGGATCCAGGCCCAAAAGCTCGCGCGCGGCCGCCACGGCTTGGGCCGATTTGTTTTGCGCCGCGTATCCCCGGCACAGCAGGGCCAAAAGTTCGGGGGAATCGTTGCCGTCCTTGCGCAAGGCTTCCAGGGCGGCGAAATGGGCGACGATTTGCGCGTCCTGCGTAGTCACCAGCGGCAGGAGCTGGCGATATTCGCGGCGATCCGGTTTCTGCTTCAAGGCTTTGTCGAGGTACTTATAGGCCTGGGCCGTGTCGCCGCGGGTGACGAAAATCCGGGCGATTTTGAATTGGAGATCGTCGGTGGGGCTTTTCTTTTCCGCCTCCACCATCACCGGCAGCCAGGCGTCCTGGTTCCGGGCGCCGGCGGCCAGGGCGGCGGCGCGGTTTTTGGCCTCGGTCAGGTTGGGCGAACGGCGCAACGCCTCCGCATACGCTTCGAGGGCTAGATCGGGCTGGCGCAGCTTTTCCCGCAGTTTTCCCAGCTCCAAAGGCACATTGGGATCGCGCGGCAGCAGGGGCAGGGCTTGAGAGTAGAGGCCCAGCGCGGCGTCCGGATCGTTGGCGGCCATGGCGAGCGCGGCCCGGAAAAGGAACGCCCCGTCGTTGGGATAATAGGTTGCCGCCCGGGCATAGGCTTCCGCTGCCTTGGGGGCGTTTTTCTGCTCGTCGTAGCAGGCGGCCAAATCCCGCCATACCTTGAAATCGTCGGGGCGCAACTTGAGGTAGCGCGCGCGGTACTCGGCGGCGCGCGCCTGGGATCGCGGATAAAGCGCGGCGGCTTCCAAAAGCAGGGCGGGATCGTCCCCGCCTTGCGCGGACTTCGCGCGCAGCCATTCCTCCAGCACCGGAATCAGCTTTTCCCTGTTCCCCGCGCCGGGACGGCGGTAAGCCTGCGCGAGGAATTCCAGGGCCTCCGGCGGCGCGGCGTATTTCTGGCGGAAGCGCTCCCATTGCTTCAGCGCGTCGGCGAACCGGCCGGCTTTTTGCAGGCAAAGATTGTAAAGCTTCCAAGTCCCTTCCGCTTTCGTCACGTCGCTGTTTTTGGCGAGGACGTCGGCCGCGCGGCGGAACTCCCCGAGTTCGAAATGGCAGCGCGCGAGCGCGGTCAGGGCGCGGGGAGAAGGCTTGGAGAGACGGCTCAAATGCAGCCGGGCGTTTTCCCAACGATGGAGGCGGTAATGCAGAAGCCCCACGGCTTCGAGATAGTCCTGGTTCTTGGGCGACTTGAGCAAATGCTGCTCGGCCTGCCCCAGCCAGTTTTCCGCGTCGAGTTCGGAAATATTCGTCTGCAAGGCCGCCGTCAGATTGCGATCGAAAGCGGCATCCTCCCGTCCCGGAGGATTCGCGGCGGCGGAGGGCCGGGGCTTGGCCGCCGGGGCGGCGGCAAGAATCAACGCGGCGGCCGCGGCAAAGAGAGCCGGACCCGGACGGAAAGAAAGCTGGGACATGGGGGTATTAAAGTATTATCACATCCCGTGCATGGCGGCGGTGTTTCCGCCCACCGGTAATTTGCATTTTACAGGAGCATTTCCGGAGTTATAATCGGAACGCATGGACGCCATCGAAACCCTCTTCGATCACGATCCCTCCGCCGAGGAGCTGCGTTATCTCTTCCTGTCCGGCATGACGCGCGAGGAATATCTCGCCACTTCCCGGGACCCGGAAACCGAGTTCGGGCACATCTATGCGCTATACATGATCCGCGGGCAACGGGAAAAGGCACTGAAGTATTTGGATCGTATCCGCGATCCCAAGGCGCGATTCACGTCCAAGCCGAAGGGCGATAAACCGGCGGAGTGATCGGTTCAAACGGATTTCAACTTCGCTTTGCGCTGGATTTCGGCGACTTTGAGCAGGGCATCCAGCGGCGCCAGTCCGTTCACATCCAAGGCCATGAGCGCGTCGAAGGCTTCGCGGTGGATGGGGTTCTCGATCATTTTCGATCCGTTGGCGGAGGCGAAGAGATCGACTTGGACCGAGTTTTTCTGATCCGCGGGCCGTTTTCCGTTGGGGCCGGGAGGGGACATGGATTTCCCCTTTTCCAATTCCTCCAGGATTTCCCAGGCCCGCCGAATCACACTTTCGGGCACGCCGGCCATCTTGGCCACCTGGATACCGTAGCTGGAGTCGCAGGCGCCTTCCGCCACCTTGTGCAGGAATATCACTTCGCTTCCGGATTCCCGGACCGTCACCTGCACGTTACGGACGCGCGGCAACTTCTCCTGTAGGCGCGTCAACTCGTGATAATGGGTGGCGAACAAGGTGCGCGCCGCGATGGCCGGATCGTCATGCAAGGCTTCCACCATGGCCCAGGCCAGGGACAGGCCGTCATAGGTGCTGGTGCCGCGCCCGATTTCGTCGAGCAAGATCAGGCTTTTCGGGGTGGCATGGCGCAGGATGGAGGCGGCCTCGATCATCTCCACCATGAAGGTGCTTTGCCCCTGCGACAGCCTGTCGGCCGCGCCCACGCGGGTGAAGATGCGATCCACCAATCCCACGCGGGCGAAATCGGCGGGGACGAAGGATCCGATCTGGGCCATCAGGGCGATGAGCCCCGTTTGCCGCAAATAGGTGGACTTGCCCGCCATGTTGGGTCCGGTGACCAAAAGGATTTGGCGAC
>JBGPFT010000295.1:0-3303 GCA_041483475.1 Fibrobacteria bacterium
AAAAATGCTTCATCGGCGTCTTGCCGATGGCGAAGACGTTGAAGCCCATCTCGAACAGGCGCTTGTGATCGAGGATGTGGCGACCGTCGAAAATGAAGGCCGGCTCCTTCATGCCCTTGAAAATGCGGGCATAATCCAATTCCGCGTATTCTTTCCACTCCGTCAGGATGGCGACGGCATGTGCGCCGGCGGCGGCCTTATAGGGATCGGGCTCAAACGCCACGCGATCCGCCATATCCTTGAGGTCGATGCGGGCGTTGTCCAGCGCCTTGGGATCGGTGATCACCACCTCAGCCCGCTCCTCGAGCAATCCCCGCGTCACGGCCAACGCCGGCGACTCGCGCGTATCGCCCGTATTGGCCTTGAAGGCGAAGCCGAACACGGCGATGCGCTTTCCGGCCACGGTATTGAACATCCCCGCGAGCATGGCGCGCACGAAGCGCTGCTGCTGCCAAGCGTTGATGCGCACCACCGATTCCCAATAATCCGCCACCTCGTTCAGTCCGTAGGATTGGCAGATGTACACCAGGTTCAGGATGTCTTTCTGAAAGCAAGAACCTCCGAATCCCACGCTGGCCTTCAGGAATTTCGGGCCGATGCGGCTGTCGGTGCCGATGGCGTAGGCCACCTCGCCCACGTCGGCCTCGGTCTTTTCGCACAGGGCCGAGATGCTGTTGATGGAGGAAATGCGCTGGGCCAAAAATGCGTTGGCCGTAAGTTTGGAGAGTTCGGCGCTCCACACGTTGGATTCGATGATTTTCTGGCGCGGCACCCAATGGGCGTAGAGGTCCACGATATCCTTGCGCGCGGCAACACCTGAAGGCGTCTCGCGCGATCCCACCAGCACGCGATCGGGATTTTCCAAATCCTGGACGGCGCTGCCCTCGGCCAGGAATTCCGGATTGGACACGACTTCAAAGGGAATGCCCTTGGTATTCCCGTTCAGGATGCGCTCCATGGCCTCGGCCGTGCGCACGGGTAAGGTGGATTTTTCCACGATGATTTTGCGCGCATCGGAATTGGCCAGGATTTGCCGCGCGGTTTTTTCCCAATACTGCAAATCGGCGGCCCTTCCCGCACCTTCGCCGAAAGTCTTGGTGGGGGTGTTCACCGAGACGAAGATGATGTCGGCCTCGCGTATGCCTTGATCCACGTCGGTGGAAAAGAAAAGGTTCTTCCCCCGCGCCTGTTTCACCAATTCCTCGAGCCCCGGCTCGTAGATGGGTATGCGATCGCTGTTCCAGGCGTCGATGCGCGCCTTATTGATGTCGACCACGGTGACCCGGTGCTCAGGGCATTTGCGGGCGATGAAGGTCATGGTGGGGCCGCCCACGTAACCCGCCCCGATGCAGAGGATTTTCTTCCCGGCGCTCATGGAAAAGGAAATGTCCCAACTTTTAAGGCGAGAAACAAGGGTTCGTCTCGGTACGGCCCTTTCAGGGCCACTCGACGAACGAAGCTCCGCTCGTCGAGTAGCCCGCCACCTCTGACTTTCGGAATATCGGCGGGCATACCGAGACGAACGGAAATCATTGCCCTGAAACCTCGATCAAAGTCGCACCGGGATTGTGAAAATCGATCCGATACCGGTTCACCCGACGCTTCCATACCGTGTCCAAGGCCAGCCGCAGGCGCTTGCGGATGGAATCGGGCGAACTGTTGGAGTGGCCGTGCACGACGCGCAGGACGGAGCCGGGGCGGCCGCGATGGCGGGCCAGCATCTGATCCACGGCGGCCAAGGCCTCGTCCACGGCCATGCCGTGCAAATCCAATTCCTCGTCCACCGTTACTTCCATGTCCCGCCCTCCAACCGATGGAGGCCCGCGAAAAAAGGGTGTCGGGGATTCCAGGGCTCCTTCTCCTCGCGATCCCCGTATTTTCCGCCCGAATTCCGAAGATGCCATCGCTCGGCCAAGCGGCGCAGAAATGAAATCACGGACTGGCGCCGTTGCGCCTCCCCGCGCGCCATTTTCGCCTTCCGCGCTTCTTCCACCAGGGAATCGGGCCATTGCACCTTGAGCCCCGTTTTCTGCAGGAAGTGTATATCCGCCAAGAATCGAAAACGGACATCCGAGCGGCCCGCGACCGACAGCGCCAGCTGGGTCAGCAATTCCGCGTCCAATTCCCGTGTGAATCCCTTGGCATGCGCGGCCTCATGGCAAACGCCGATCAACCTCCAATGCCGCGACGTGGGAAAATCGACGGGTTTGGCCATGCCGAGTTCCCCGAAAAACGGGTCGTGAAAAGCGGGGCCGTCGTAAACCAGGCCCAGGGAGGTGGTCACGGTCCCCATGGCCTTGCAGGACCGCACCTTGCGGCCGGGAGGCAGACCCAGGAATTTCAGCACGGTGTCCAGGTTCCGATCGCAAACCGAAAGCGCCTCGGCCTCCGAAAGCGCTTCATACCCGTCCCAGCGGAATTCGTTTCGCAGGCGGGCTTCCTTTTCCGCGGCCCATGCCTTGAAATCCGGTTCGCCCAGGCTGTCGGTGCCGAACACCCGGTTCAAGGAAGCACGCCAGGCCGAAGGCGCCAGGCTGATGGGAAAAGCACCTTGTCCCAGCCCCAAAGCGATTAGAAAGAACGGGCCCATGAAAAATGCGGCTCGGAGCAGCGATCGCCAATGCAACTTGAGCGCGATCAGCCAGAAAAGGGTCGCGACTCCTCCCAGGCACAACGCCGCCTCCACCACGGAAAAAGGCAGCGAATCCACTACTGCGCCTTTCAGGCGCGAAAGCGGAAGACCGAGGATATTCCAATAAAGAACGAACACTCCTCACCCAAGGTCGGGGGTGAGGGTTAAGGCAAATACTTGCGCGTCACCTGATTGTCCACCTGCAACTCCAGGTAATCCGGCTCGGCGCCGGCGGGGAGCTTGAAGATGACGGCACCGGTTTTCGATTCCTCGCCCTTGGCCACCATGTCTTTTTTCTTGAAAGCCCCGAGGCTGGAAGCGGGTTTATAGGCGTTGCCCTTGCGATCCACCAACTGGAAATTGGAACCGTCGAATTCGGCGGGGCTGGAGGATCCGTTCAGGACGTTGACCTCGAACTTCGCCTGTGGGCCCGGCGTGTACTTGGAAATGCCCAACAAAAGGCCGTACTTGTTAATGCGGGCGTCCACCTGGTCGATCAGCCCTTCGATGTCGTACATGAGATAGGTCCGCAGGGTTTGCTGGCGCACCTTGGACCAAGCGGCCTTAATCTCAGGCGTCTCCTTGCCCCTCAGGATTAGAGCCAGCTGATTCAATTTGTAATCCGCCAATACTCCGGAAGTGGCCTCGCCTTCCGCCAGGTCCGACTCCAC
>JBGPFT010000296.1:0-3297 GCA_041483475.1 Fibrobacteria bacterium
GAGCCACGGCTTGGAAGAAATCGGGTCCATTGGGAATTTCGGTCAGAGTGGATTTTTTCCGAGTATCGGATTCCGTCGGGGCCGGGATCGCGGCTTTACGCGCCCATGGCCGGGTCAGAACCACCTCCTCGGTGCCGATTTCGCTTTGATAAGCGATATAAGCGTCGCGGGGATTCATGCGGAAGTTTTCCGTTTCAATTTTGCCGCGACTCTGCGTACCAGTTCCGCCGCCAGCCCGTTCTTCTCCATGACTGATAGCCTCTCCGATTTTATCGCCGGGCCGCGAGCGTCCAAAATGGCGGCTTCCACACCGTCCTCGCCGAAACCCAGTCCGGCCCGCGCCAGCGGATTGTTGACTACAATCAGATCGCAGTTTCTGGCGGCGAGTTTTTCCCGAGCGCGCGTCACCGGCTGGTCGGTTTCCAGGGCGAAGCCCACCAACAATTGTCCCTTGCGTTTTCCCTGGCCGAGTTCGCCCAGGATATTCGGAGCGCGCCGAAGCTCGATTTTCTTCAAGGACTTGGAATCCTTCCATTTTCCCGTTTCGGAGTCCGGGATGAAATCCGCGATGGCCGCGGCCATGATGACGGCATCCGCGTCTTTTTGACCCGCGCGCATCCTTTCGAGGAATTCCGCACTGGTGCGGATCCGGGTCACCTTCGCCCCGGGTGGGGCCGGCACGTCGGCCATGCCCCAGACCAGGTGAACCTGAGCGCCCGCCAACAGAAAAGCCCGGACCATGGCGGCGGCTGTTTTTCCGCTGCTGCGGTTGGAGAGGAAACGCACGCCGTCCAGGTTTTCCTCGGTATGTCCTCCGGAGATGAGAATCCGAATTCCTTCCAACCTGGGGATCGCATATCCATAGCCTAGGAATAGATCGGCATAAGCGACAATTTCCTCAGGGGTTATAAGTTTCCCTTCGCCTTCCTCGCCACAGGCCAGAACACCGCTGGAAGTCGGAAGCACGGGAATGCCGCGTGCCTGTAAACGCCGTATATGTTCCCGCACCGGATCGGAACCGAGCATCACGGTATTCATGGCGGGGGCGATGAGCATGGGTCCCCGATAAGCCAAAGCCGTCATGGAAACGATGGATCCCGTAAAACCCAGCGACAGCTCGGCCAAAGTATGCGCTGTACAGGGAGCCACCAAGAAAATCGTGGCCCAACGGGCATTGTCGATATGCGTCATGGCGCCCCGCCCGGCGTCAGCCCAAGCGTCCATGGCCACGGGGTGGCCTGTCAAGGCGGCGAAGGTGTTGGGATGCACCATGCGCGCCGCGTTTTCGGTCATGGTTACGCGGACGGAAGCGCCTTTTTCCTTCAGGCGCTGAACGAGATCGCAGGCCTTATAAGCCGCGATGCTGCCGGTGACGCCCAGCAAAACGCGCTGGTCTTTGAGGGACAAGCGCCACCTGGCTTAGGCCGCGGATGCGGGGGCGGGTGCAGGAGTGAGGGCGCCGATGTCCTGAATCGTCACCGCCAGGCGATCGTTCTTGAACTTATGGATGGAAATGGTGGCGGGCTTTTCCGACAGCTTGATGAAGCCGAGATTGGCCTGCTCGTTGATGAAACGGGCTTCCTGCGCCGTCATGATCACGGCCCGGCAGGGGGAAAAACCCTTGGCATAGCAGTCTTCCAACGAAAGGTGCTGGTTTTTCGACATAAGGGCCTCCTCGGGGGATGGTTAAGATAGCTTAAGCCTGGCAGAGAGTGGGGGATTCGAACCCCCGTGGGGTATTACCCCCAACATGCTTTCCAAGCATGTACCTTAAACCGCTCGGACAACTCTCTAACCGCGAATTGTAGGAATTTCGGCCTTCGGGTTAAAGAGCCCCGCCCCTTAAAAGACTAGGTTTTCCGCCATCTCAAAGGAGGCCTTATGTTTCGTTTCGCTCTCATTTTTTCCATTGTTTCCGCGCCCATCTTCGCCCAAAGCATGAACCCGACTTTGATCGGCAGCGCCGGGGCCAGCGATTCCTCCGCGAGCATGGATGTAGAATGGAGCATCGGCGAACCCGTCATCGGCCCCTTTGATACGGCCGCCACCACGACTTTCGGATACCAGCAATTGGACGACCAAGCCGTAACCGCGATCGTCCCCGCCACCGCCGGTTTATCCCGCATCCGTTTGCAAAGGCTTGCGGGTTCGGTGAAAATCGTCTTCGATCAAACCCAGGCCGGTTATCAGGTACGGATGTTCGACGGCGGCGGTCGCAATCTCGGCGATTATTCCGTGGCCAAGGGGAAAAAGGAAATCGTCATCTCTACCAAGAACCTGGGCACGGGCGCGGTGATGATGAACGTGTATACGCAGGATAAGAAGAAGGTGCAGAACTTCAGGTTTATGAAATAGCCTCACCCCCTAGCCCCCTCTCCATTCGATAAAGGAATGGAGAGGGGGAAGGTCGAGTGATTTTTTTAAGAACAATAAACGGAGGTGCAATCATGAAAAATCCAATCGTCGCAATCATCCTTGTAATCGCAGCCATTATGGGTGCGGCTCAATCCCAAACCCCGCCGCAGGCCTTCAGCTACCAGGCTTTGGTGCGCGACGGTGCGGGAGCGGCAGTGAAGAGCCGAGTGGTGGGTGTGCGCATTCGCCTGCATTTGGATTCGGCCAATACGGGATCCGCCTATACGGAAACCTTTACTCTCACCACCAACAATTTCGGCAACATCAATCTGTCGATAGGCCGGGGAACCACCGCTGGTAATTTCTCCAATTTGGATTGGACGCGCGCCGTGTACGTCGAACTCGGCGTGGATGTGAACGGAGGAACGGCTTATACGGATCTGGGTACGACCCAGCTATTGAGCGTTCCCTATGCGATGTATGCGGGGAAAAGCGCGGTGGCGACGGGTGGCGTGAAAACCGTGACCGCCGGTTCCGGGCTTTCGGCAAGCGGTACCGCTGATTCTGTAAATTTGGCGGCGGATCCAACCATCGTACAAAACCGCGTTACCGGCACTTGTTCGGCAGGCTCATCCATTCAAACCATCGGCATAAATGGATCCGTGACCTGTTTCACTCCGTCCTCGGGCACGCCCAGCGAAATCCATGATGCCAACAACGATACGAAGGTGTCCACCGAGAGGAACGCCGACGAGAATATCATCCGCTTCGACTTGGGCGGCACGGAGAAGATGCGGCTGCGCGGCAATGCCCTGGAATTCCCGAACACGGGGTATTCGGTATACATCGGCGATAGTGCGGGCGCCAGCGCGTCAGCGGGTAATCGCTGGAACACCTTCGTGGGTGAAAAGGCCGGCCGGTTCAACACAGTGGGTGTCGGAA
>JBGPFT010000297.1:0-3280 GCA_041483475.1 Fibrobacteria bacterium
AATCCGGCCGGGCGCGAGCCAGTGAAGTCCACACCTGCTTCCAATCCAATATGGAAGCCAGGTAAAGCACCAGGGCGAAACTGACGGCGAACCTGAAGAGGAACTTTTGGCGAGGGCCGATTTTCACTGGGACACGATTTCCAAGGACGGGAGCGGGAAAATCAATTTGCCGCCTTCCTTGAGGTATTTCTTCACGTGGGGCAGATTTAAGAGGAAGGGTTTGAAGTGATAGGGGCCCACCACCAAATAGTCCGGTTTTTTCCGGAACACCTCTTTTTCCGGGACGATGGGTATCCTGCTTCCCGGGGTCGTGCACCCGAATTTATTTTCATTCACTTCCCCGATTTTCGGGAGCAGCTCCGGGGTAATTTCGCAGTATTGCAAAACCGCGTTGAATTTGGTGGAGGCCCCCAACCCATATACGGACTGACCTTTGCTTTTGATGTCCTGAAGCAGCTTCCGGAATTCCTGTTTGTGCAATTTTGCGCTGCTTTCGAAATTCCGGTAAATAGCCAGCCCATCCAGCCCCAGAATCTTTTCCAGCATTTCCAGCAAGGTCACCGAAGGGTGCGGCGGAATGTCCCGATGATGTTCCGCGACGACCCGGAAGCTTCCGCCATTGCAGTCGTTCAATTCCACTTCGCGGATGGAAAACCCGGCTTCTTTCAAAATCCGGCTAACCTGCGCCAGCGAGTAGTATTCCAAATGCTCCTGTACGGCCGTGTCGTACATGTTTTTCGCCAGCATAAGCAGGGAATAGCTCTGTTCGAACACCCAAACCCCTTCCGGATGCAGGACCCGACCGACTTCCTTGGCAAAAGCGACCGGAGCCTCCAAATCATAAAAGCAGGCGATGGAGGTTACGATCTTGGCTTTGCAGTCGGCATTGCGAAAGTGTTCCTGGAAAATCTTCGCGCTGAAAAAATCGGGGATGGGAACGATGCGTTTGTCATAATACTGTTTGAATTTCCGGATGGTGGGATCCATGCCCACGAAGGTGATATCCCGGGGAATTGGGTTTTTCCCCGACGCACCCGCCCCTTCCGCTTGTATGTCCAGATAGGACCGCAAAAGCGTGCCATCGTTGCTCCCGATGTCCAAAACAAAATCCCCAGGAGACAGCCGTACCAACCCGCTGCAATAGCGGGCCAGGCCCTGGAGATGATCCGTCATGGAACGATTCAGGCCCGATCGATAGCCATAATTCTCTCCGTACATCAATTCCAGGGAAACACTGTGCTTGATCTGCACGAGTCCGCAGGAACCTTCCCCATGGCATTTGACCAGCACGACGGGAGACGTTTCGACGTCCTCCCCCGCTTTTGGAAACACCCCGGTCAGGGCTTGCATTCCCAAATCCAAAATGGGTTCAAGCCTGGTATTTCCACATATTCGGCATCGGCGGATTTCACGATAGGACATTTTCTATCTCCGGGATTTTCTAGTTGGAGTGCACCAGCAAATTAACCCAAAAAAGGGTGGAAAAGAATCCGTTTTCTACCTTCCCCAGCCCATGCCTTCCCGTCTCAAAACCCGTCTGCTTTGGGCCGGAGGCATCGCGCTCCTGGGGTTGATCCCATTTTTCCCCGTTCTCTTCTCCGGGCAAATCCTCTTCGCCTCCGACTCGGTGGGCTCGCCGGCCTGGCGGTTCTATTTCGACGCGCTAAGGCATGGTTCCCTGCCCTGGTGGAACCCCTTCCAGCTCGGCGGGATGCCCACCTTCGACGCCATGTTCGGCGACGCTTCCTATCCGCTGTTTTTGCTGCTGGGCCTAATCCTGCCGGTGGAAAGGGTGGTTCAGTTCAATTTCATGTTCGAGGTGTGTTTGGCGGGCTGGGGCGCTTTCTTCCTCATGCGCCGCTATTTCAATTTGGATCGCGGTTTGAGCCTGGCGCTGGCGGCGGCTTACATGTTGAACACCAATTTTTTCAGCCATATTCATGCCGGGCATACGGGCAAATTCCACATCATGGCCTGGCTGCCGTTGTCGCTGTATTGCCTCTTGCGCAGTCTGGAACGGAAAACGCGCTGGGTTCACCTTTTGGGTCTTTGCCTTTCGGTGACCTTGTTTATCCTCACCAGTCACCTGCAATTCACTTATTACACCCTTATGGGATATTTCCTGGTATTCGCCCATGCGTTCTTCCAATTCGCGCGGGAAAAGAATTACCGCCTGGCGGCGCTTACCGCGGCCAAATTCTGGGTCCCCGTGATGCTCGGTGTGGGGCTGGCCTTTCCAATTTTCTACCCGCCCACGCAATGGAACAAGGAATTTTCCGTACGCGGCGAGGGCGGGCATCAAACCTACGAGCATGCCACGTCCTGGTCCATGCATCCCGAGGAGCTGGCTTCGCTGGTGGTGCCCGAATTCGGAGGGATCAATGAAAAATACTGGGGCCGCAATCCCTTCAAGCTGAATTCCGAATACCCCGGAGGCGTGCTGCTGTTCCTGGGAATTTTCGGGTTGGCCGCCTTCCGCCGCAGGCGGATGTGGCTGTGGGGCGCCGTGGGGCTTTTGGCCGTCGTTTTCGGCATGGGCGCGCATACCCCGTTCTTTCATTTGTTCTATCAATTCGTCCCCGGCATCAAGAGTTTCCGCGCTCCCAGCATGATGTTGTTTTGGTTGGCCACGGCCTTGATGATGATCGCGGGAGAAGCCTTGGTTTTGCTGAGACCCGGCTCCGTACCCGGGGCGCCGAAGAATTTCGATCCGGCCGCTCTGGGAAAAAAACTGTTGCTGTTCGGCGGAATCGCGGGCGGCGTCCTCATCCTCTCGGGATTGGCTTCGCAGGCGGTGTACGGAATGTGGGGCTCCATGTTCGGACCGGAAGCCATTCCCAATCTGCCCCGGCAATCGGGAAATGCCGGCGATTTCGCCTTGGGAGCCATCAAGAACGGCGTGCTGGCGCTGGCTTTGGTGTTCGCGTTGCGCCAATGGATTTTGCGCGAATCCAAGGATCAGCGTTGGCTTCCATTTTCGATTTTCCTGGTCGCCGCCATATGCGTCGATCTCTATTGGGAGAACAGCCGTTTCGTGGACGTTTATCCCTTGGAGCGCGTTTTCCCCCATGAACCGGCGGTGGAAGCTTTGGAAAAGGAAAAGGAACCTTTCCGCGTTTTCGGCATGCCGGGGGCCTACGAACGCGGCTTTTTGCAATACCACAAGGTGGAAACCGTCGAGGGTTTCGTGGATCAGGAATACCGCCTGTACCGCGAATTCCGCGGCGGGGATTACCAGCGCAACGAGAATTTTCTGCACGGGCTGCGGCAGAATCCCGAC
>JBGPFT010000298.1:0-3277 GCA_041483475.1 Fibrobacteria bacterium
CGCCCATCTTTATTTCAAATGCCGCGAAAAGGGCTTCACGGTGCGCAGTTCCTTGGATTGTTTAATCGCGCAGACGGCGATGGAAAACAATCTTCGCCTTCTGCATCGCGACCGGGATTTCCAGGTCATCCAAAAAATCGCGCCCGAGTTGGAGTTTTATTGAATGCGGGTCCGGCATGCGCGGCGGCACAGCCAATAACCGAAATGAAACCATTGGAGATTGAAAGGGGTGGCCCATGGGCAAATACGATCAACTGATTCTCAACTTCCTTTTGGAAAATCCCAAACAAGGGCCTTCCATCATGGAATTGATGAAGCGGCTGAACATACCCGTCGAGGAAATCGGACCGACCATGGACTCCCTGCTCAATCGGCGCATGGTGAACATGGAGGTCGACAAGCAGGGAATAGAGCGCTGGTATCCGTCCGGACAGCCGGAATCCAATCAAGCGATCGAATACGAACCCGGGCCGCCCGTTCAGAGCCCGGAGCCGGCGCTCGCGTCGAAGCCGGCCCCGGTTCCGTTCTCGCTTGCCGAACCGGTATCCCAGGGCGTAGGGTGGCCGGTTTTCCTGCTGGGCCTGCTGATCATGGGCACGGCGGCGGCTTGGATCGGAGGGAAATTCTTTTCCCGCAGCGACGAAAAAGCCGTCCTCCAGGAAAAGGTGGACCGAAAGGAATTCAGCGCAGCCGTCTCGGCGGGGAGCGATTACGATATCAAAACCGGGGAAAGGCTCGTCTCGCTGGAAGCCAAATCGAAGGTGTTCGCCTTGGCGTTGGATTCCCTGCGCGCGTCCAATGCGAAACTCCGAAGCTTGGTCGTGTAATCGGATTCCATCAAAAAGGTCAAAAACAAGGATGTGAAAAAGAAAAAGCATTCCAAGCGCAGGCGTTGAAGCGGGAAAGCATGGGGATGCGGCCTGCCCTTTTCCAGTTGGTGGTGGAAACCCCCGACGGGGCGGATTTCGACATCGCCCTGAGCCAGCATTCGGGGAAGGATTTCGCCGACATGGGCGGCGAGCCCGGTTGGCTTTTGGCCAAGAACGATTTCAAGCCTTTGCCGCCTGGCAGCCATATGCTGCTCCCCGTTTACGGAACCCCGCGCTATTTTGCGCGGCATCCGCAATCCGGGGTGTTCCGGTTGCGGGCGGTGTATCAAAATCTCCACGATGGAAAAGCATTTGGTTTGAAAGGCGTCTAGACGGGCGGGCTAGAATTCCCGGTGGCGGAATTTTCTTTTGGGAAGTGATCGTGCTTCGGCGGCATGACCCATGTGGGATTCGGATTTTAATTCAACGGCCTCGAGGTTTCCTTGTTCGCAAGGCGGCGAGGAATTCCCGGCATTTTTCCTCCATGCCTTCCTGCTTGGCCCAGCGCTTGATTTCCTTTCGATCCACTTCTTTGGCCTTGGCGACCTGCACGGCTTGATCCAGCGATTGTTTGTCCTTCCAATGGAAAAAACCGCATAAACGATCTTTGACGCAATCCGTGGGAGACAGCATGCGCACGGCTTGTTTTCCCAATTCCGACGTGAAAACGTATTCGCGCACCGTTTTGGGCCTTTCGTCTCCGACCATCAGGGGCGGGGCGGGAAATTCCACGTAGAATTCGCTGGCGGGATGGATGAAATGCCGCCCTTCCCGCCGAAACCCCAATTCTGCCATGACGCGGGAGATCTTTTCGAAATCACCCCCGAGTTCGCGGATGAAATCCAAATCCCCGGAGAGGTAGGCGTTGTCCGAATAGATGGATACGCAGGCGCCGCCCGACAGGGTGACGCGAATGCCTTTTCGCTTCAGTCCCCCGTATGTGTACTGGGCCAATTCCAACAGGCCCATTTTCATGCCGGCTTGCCCGCCTGCCGTGGCCTTTTTCGGGGCCGATAGAAACGCCGGACTTCCTCCGCCGGAACGGATTGAAAAGTCTTTTGCAACAGGGCGGAAAGCTCCCGCCTCAGGAAATAGCGGGTATTCAGGGAATACAGGCGGGTTTTGCCCGAAGTGCGGCTTACGAGAACGCCCTCCTCTTCCAGCCGGCGGAATTGGCTTTGCACGGCGAACAGGGAGGCTCCGAAATTCTTGGAAATTTCCAGGCTATAGGCTTCCCCGCATTCCTCCAGGTACAGGAGGATCTTTTCCTTCAGCGGGGAGCCGAACAAGGCGGACAACATGCCGGTTTTCATACCTATAATGTAGGTAATATAACCTATAAAATAGGTGGATCGTGGGTGATCGTTTCCGCGGTGGCGATTTCGGCGGGAGTGGTGGCAGCGATTTTCAAGCCTATACAATGATACAGTCGCACAATTCCGTTTCCGGAGCGAAGGTCTGGATCTGGGTGTCATTTTTGCTGAGGCGGGATTTCCACGTTATTGAAGATCATTGCAAGTTGGGCTTAACAAGTAGCGGTCGTTGCACTATAACGTAGGTGAGAGGTGTACAGAATGTTTAATTGGTGCTGGGGGCCATGATCCTCGGTTCAGGCCTGCTCAACCTCTTGGTCCGGAAACAGGCGGCTTCCGAAACGCTGAAAGCGGTTTTACTGGCGAATGTCGCCATGCACGGTTTATCGATGATCGCGGACGTCTCGGCGGGAGCCGCCGGAGTCGTGCAATTTTCGAAAATAATCCCCGGGCAGGTCGCCCACCTTTTCATCGGCATCGGATCCTTGGTTTACCTGATGAAAATGGAAAAGACGGCTTGAGGTAAGCCGCTTCTGCGCACGGCATTCCGGCCCGCGTGACGAGGGCTTGTTACTTTTCGAGCGGTGGAAAAACTCTCGCATCTCTTCGTCCAAAACAAAAAATGGGCGTCCCGAATCTTGAAGGACAATCCGGATTTTTTCAAGATCCTGTCCAGGCAGCAGGCGCCCGAATACCTATGGATAGGCTGCGCCGACAGCAGGGTGCCGGCCAATGAAATCGTGAATTTGTTGCCGGGAGAACTGTTCGTCCACCGGAACGTCGCCAATCTGGTCAAGCACACCGACATGAATTGTTTGTCCGTGGTGCAATACGCCATCGACGTCTTGAAGATCAAGCATATCATCGTATGCGGCCATTACGGCTGCGGGGGCGTCCGGGCCTCCATGGAGGACAAATCCCATGGCTTGGTCGACAATTGGATACGCAGCGTCCGGGACATTTACCTGAAGAACGCCGGCATGTTCTCGAAATTGAAATCGAAGGACGCGAAATTGGACCGGCTGTGCGAATTGAACGTCGTCAACCAGGTATACAACGTCTGCCAGACCACGGTGGTGCAGGAAGCGTGGAAGC
>JBGPFT010000299.1:0-3273 GCA_041483475.1 Fibrobacteria bacterium
AGTGGCTGGGCCGCTGCCCGTCGTTGCGGGAGGAAGCGCGCGCCTTGACAATGCGGGGTGCATCCGCCTGGAATTCCGGACATCGCCGCGCCGCCCGGGCCGCATTGGAGAAAAGCTTGAAACTCGACAAGACCGCGCCGGAGGCCCATGCCTGGATGGTTGAGCTCGCTGTCGCCGACGGCGATTCGGCCGCCGCGGATTTACACCGACGCTGGCGGAAAAGGACGAAGTGATGAACGCGGAAGCCCCGTCCCAGGCGGGGAGAAACATTCCGGGCTTCGTCTACCCTTTGCTTTTCCTCGGCGGCGGCTTACCGCTTTGGCCTTTTGCCGCTCGCCTGCGCTCCCCGGCGCTGCGCGTTCTGGTTTTTCTTATGCCCATCGTGGTTTTCGGCGCGCCGCTCATCCTTCCGTGGAATTGGCTGCTGGTGTCGCCGGCCATGGTGGGCGCCAACGCCGTTTTCGCTATGTTGTTCCTGCTTTTCCATCCACCGCGCCGCTCTCCCCCTCGGGGGGAAGGGCGCGTCGGGGCCAGCGAGCGGTTCCGGAAGGGCTTGGCCCTGGCGGTCGGCGGCCTCCCCTTCGGACTCATCCTGGCGGGAATGGAACAATGGCTTACCGACGCTCTATGGAGCGGATATTATCCCGTCAACGCCTCGCTGGATTCCATTTCGCGCGAGGTGGGTGCGGCCTGGGTATTGTTCGCCTTGGTGCTGACTTTCACTTCCTTCCACGTATCGCCCTGGCTGCGACCCGTCACTCCGACCCGGGTATTGCGGCTTTTGCTGTGGACCTTCGCGGGCTATCTCTTCGCCCATCAACTCTATCTGGTGTTGGTGGCCATCCCCGAATGGCAAACCGAAGTCCGGGAGATTTTTCCGCCCTGGGTCGGCGGCTTGCGCGAGCTTTTGTTCCAGGCGCTGGTGTACACGGGCGTTCCCGCCGCGCTCGGCGGCCTGTTCAAAAGCCGGGGGCCGCGCGCGTTGCGGGACTTCGCGGCCGGACTGGCGGCGGTGGGGCTTTCCATCCTGGCCATGGCCTTCGTCACCGGCATGCCCATTCACGACGCGCTGCTTTTGGGCCAGCAGGCCGAGAAATCAGGGCGGCCCGTGCGCGCCATCCCCTGGTATTCGCGGGCCTTAACCTGGAGTCAAAGCGGAATGTTGAAGTCCTATTTGCAATTCCGGGTGGGACTTCTCTATCGCAAAACCGGCCGGCTGGAGGAGGCGCGCGATGCCTTCGTGCGCGTGCTGGTGCGCTATCCGCAGGACGAGGAATTGCTGGCCGACGCCGACGATTTCAAGGAAAAGCTCCAGGCCGGAGGCAAAACCCGGGGCCGACGCGTGGTGATCCCGGGCATCGAAGCGCGCACCGAATACAAGAGCGCCTATTGCGTTCCCAATTCCTTGGGCCTGGTACTCAATTTCTGGGGGGACCGCACCGGGGCCAAGCGCATCGGATCGGAAATCACCCAATTGGATCGCGGCAGCCTGCTCACCGACGAGGTGCATTTCGCCGAGTCGCGGGGCTTCACCAGCCTGGTATTGCCGCTTTGCTCGCGGGAGCAGGTGATCCATCTCATCAACGCCGGCATCCCCGTGCTGGCATTTTTTCCGGGCCATGTCATCGCCGTGTTCGGATACGACGAGGCGCTGGGGACCTTGGTGACCTACGACGTGAACACTTTCGACATCTGGGACGACCAGCGCTGGATCCGCTTCGATGCCGATTGGTGCCAGACCTATAATACTTTGGGAGTGGTGGTCCCGAAGGAACTTCTGCCCAAGGTCCGCAAAATCCTCGGCACCGACGTCGAGGCGCGCTCGGAAGCTTATGTCTCCTATCTGATCGCCGCGCTCACCGAGGGGGCGCCGGATCTGAAGCTGCGCCGGCTGCGGCGCGCGTTGGGCCGGGGATTTTTCCCGGCCGGTTGGGAGCAACGCTCCTTGTCCGGGGAAGGTTCAGGCGATTCTGCCGAGGACGCGGCGGCGCGATCCTTCCTGCTGGCCCATGAAACCGGGGAGGATGCGCCTTTCGATTTCGCCCTTGATCAGATGCGGCGCGGCCGTCCGACGGAGGCTGCCGCTTTCCTGCGACGACTCGGGGAGCATCGGACTTCGTCGCCGTCTTGGACCATCGCGTTGGCTGGGGCGGAACTCCGCCAGGGCAAGGCCGACGAGGCCGCGGAAACCCTGCGTTCCATCCCCGTGGAAAGTCTCGATCCGGCGGCGGCGTTTTTCCTTTTGCGCGCGGGAGCGCGGGAGGGCGATGATGGGGCGGTGCCGTTGAGCCTCAACCTCCTTGGCCGAGAAGAGCTTCGGGGCGACGAGTCCCGGCTCGCGTTCCAAGTCTGGCGCGCCCATGCCGATTTCGCGGACAACAATTTCGACGACGCCTTGAACCAGATCCACGCTTATCTCGATCAATGGCATCCCTACGACACGGCGGCCATCGCCGCCTTCGGGGAAATCCTTGGGCGCAAGGTGTTCCGGCCCAGCGAGGAGAGGGACGAGCGCGCCTGGAGAAAGCGCGGGCGCTTGCTGGAGGTGAGGCGTGCGAGACTGGAGTGGGCCGGGAATCCTCACCCCTAGCCCCTCTCCATGCCTAAACGCATGGAGAGGGGAAGGTCAAAATATTTTCAGGTTTTGGGTTTAGTTGTTTCATTCATTCTCCCCCTCTCCATTCCTTTAAGAATGGAGAGGGGGTCGGGGGGTGAGGTATATTTGTTCCCATGGACGAAACCTCCGACCTCGTCCCGCGCCGGACCTGGATGGACGAAGTCAGCTGGTATCTGATGGTGATGGGGTTCATCGGTCTTTTGACGGCGGGCCTGTGCTTTTATTTCTTCCACAACCGCCCGTTGCGCTACGCGGACTTCAGCCTCGACGCCAACGTTTTGGGGAAATACCTGCTGATCACGGGCATGGCGTCTTATGCGGCGGGCCGGACCGTCCATTATTACCGCCGGTTCCGGAGGCGCCGGGGCCTGTCTTGACGCCATGATCGATTTTCACGATCTCCAAAAAACCTACCGCATCGGCTTCTTTCGCCGCCAAGTGCCCGCGCTCCGGGGTATTTCGGTTTCGGTGCGCGAGGGCGACCTGTTCGGCTTCATCGGTCCCAACGGTTCCGGAAAATCCACCGCCATCAAGATTTTGCTCGGACTTTTGTTCGCGGACAAAGGGACGGCGGAATTGATGGGGTTGCCCGTCGGACCGGCTTCAGGGCGGCGCGGGGTGGGATATCTTCCGGAGCAACCGTACTTCTACGACTA
>JBGPFT010000300.1:0-3230 GCA_041483475.1 Fibrobacteria bacterium
ATTTTTTCGATGAACAAACTATTCGCGGGAACCTGCTTCGCGGGCGGTTCCGGCAATTTAAGCCCCAACTCCCTCGCCAACTGCTCCAGCAGGCCCTTGCCTAATCCCCCGGCCTTTTCCCGCGATCGGATTATCGGTTCGTTTTGGGGCGTGGTGTTTTGCCGCGCCGCCTTGGCCTTTTTGGCCCTTTGCTTCAAGATGGCCGTGACCACGTTGAAGGCGATGACCAGGAAAATAATGGTTTGGAATTTCACGGAGAGATTTCCTCGCTTTATCCTTTGACGGGGGGGGTGTCGCCGCCGGCGATGCGCTCGCGCATGGCGGTGTCGGACATGACGTTCTTCATGGCGTAATAGTCCATCACGCCCAGCTTGCCGCTGCGCAAGGCTTCGGCGATGGCCAAAGGCACCTGGGCCTCGGCCTCCACCACCTTGGCGCGCATCTCGGCCACCCGGGCGATCATCTCCTGCTCGGAGGCGATGGCCATGGCGCGCCTTTCCTCGGCCTTGGCTTGGGCGATTTTCTTGTCCGCCTCGGCGCGGTCGGTTTCCAGGCCGGCGCCGATGTTCTTCCCCACGTCCACATCGGCGATGTCGATGGAAAGAATATCGTAGGCCGTGCCCGAATCCAGGCCCTTGCTGAGCACGGTCTTGGAAATCTGATCGGGATTCTCCAGCACCGACTTGTGGTTCTTGGCCGAACCGATGGTGGACACGATGCCCTCGCCCACGCGCGCCAGGATGGTCTCCTCGCCCGCGCCGCCCACCAGCTTGTCGAGGTTGGCCCGCACCGTGACGCGCGCCACGGCCTTGAGCTGGATGCCGTCCGGAGCCACGCCCGCGACCAAAGGCGTTTCGATCACCTTGGGGTTCACCGACATTTGCACGGCCTCCAGGACGTTGCGGCCCGCCAGCGAGATGGCGGCGGCGCGCTTGAAATTGAGCGGGATATTGGCCTTGTCCGCGGCGATCAGGGCCTGCACCACGCGCAGCACGTTGCCCCCGGCCATATAATGGGCCTCCAACTCCTCGGTCGAAAGGGATAACCCGGCCTTCACGCCCATGATCTTGGCCTCGACGATCACCTTGGCCGGCACCTTGCGGAAACGCATGCCGACCAGCGCCACCAGGGACACGTCGGCCTTGGACATGAGGGCCTGAAACCACAGGCCGAAGAAATTGAGGACGATGATGCCGATCACCAACAGGGCGATGGCGCCGACGGCGAGGACGATGAGATTCAGATTCATGTTGTTCTCCTGGATTAAATTTTTTCCACCAAAAAACCGTTGCTGCTCACGGCCACAATGCGCACCGGGGCGTTGCGTTCCACGAAATCACCATTAGTATGGGCTTCGTAAAATTCAGCTCCGATGCGGATCTTGCCGCTGGGCCGGAGTTGGGCTTCGACCTGTGCATTCGTGCCGATCAGGCGCGCCAATTCCTTGTCCCGATCCTCGAAGCCGGACCCGGATCCCAAGTCGGTGCCATGGGAAACCGGGGAACGTCCCAAAAGGGAAAACCCGAACTTGATGGCGACGGGGACCAGAATCAAATCGGCGATTCCGAAGCCGATGGCCGCGCCCCGAGGTAACTCGGTGACGATGTAATACCAGGAATAGATCGCCAGTGCCGCGCACAGCAAGGCCAGCATGCCGAAGGAAACCAACATGACTTCGGCAAACGCCACGCCGAAGGCGAGCAGTTGGATTAACGCGGGCCAGAAATATCTCATGCGGCGATTTCCTTGCTGCGCACGACCACCTTCTGCCCTTGGATTTGGCATACCTCCACGCGGCGCCCCGTTTCGATGTACTCGCCACGGGTGGTCACTTCCAAGGTATGACCGCCGAACACGGCCTTGCCGAAAGGATGCAGCGGAGTTTTAGCCACGCCGACCGCTCCCAAAGCGATGGCCGAGGCCTCGATGGCCGGGCTGTGCGCGTCCTTGAGGGTGGCGGTGGAAACAACTTTGGCCCGCCCCGGCAAGTGCGGCAAAACGTACCGCGCGCCCAGGATGGGGATCAAAAGCGCCAGGGCCGCCATGCCGAAGGTGAGGGCGAGATTATGCACCATGTCCTGCAATTCCCAAGGCATTTTGGGATCGGGCAAGGTGAACGATTGCATGGAAAGCGTCAGCGCCGCGATGATGAGGACGAGACCGATGCCGCCCGCGATGAAGGTGCCGGGAACGAGATAAATCTCCACCGCGAACAGCAGGAAGCCTCCCACCAGGAGGAGCAATTCGGTATGGTCGGCGAGACCCACGGCGTATTTCGCGCCGAAGGCCACGGCCAAAGCCAGAACCCCGATCACGCCGAATATGCTGAGCCCCGGCGTCTTGAATTCGAGATAGAGGGCGCCGAAACCGATGAGCATGAGCAGGGGTGCGAATTTGCCGATGGCGCGCACCATGTCCTCGGACCAGGTGGTGGCGAAGGTTTTGATAACCGTCCAACTCTTGTGCTTCAGAAAAGCTTCCAGATCCGCAAAAGAACCCTGCGAGAACCCGTATTGCTCGGCCTCCTGATCGGTGAGGGTGAGCAGCTGTCCTTCCTGCACGATGAATTTGTGATCGGCGAAAGCTTTCTTCTCCCCCGCCCCGAGATTTTCCCATTGCTTGGCGGTAAAATATTGAGTGGGACCATCCTTGGAAAAAGCCGCCACCACGCCGAGTTCGGCCGTAACCATGGCTTGGCTGAGCAGGCTCGGATAGCCGTTGCGTTCGGCCAGATTGCTGAACTTGGCCCGCAGCGGCGACTGGATCTTCTCGCCCAGCATGACGATGCCGCCTTCCTGGCTTTGGGTGATGGGAGCGCAATCGCCGATGGTAGTGCCCTTTTCCATGGCCATGCGATTGCAAGCTAAAGAGATCAGGGCTCCGGCGGAAATGGCCTTTTTCTCCACGAAGACGTAGGTCGAGCATTCCTTCACCGACAGCAGCAAGTCGACGATATCAAAGGCCGAATGCAATTCCCCGCCGTAGGTGTTCACCTTATAGATCAAATAGTCGGGTTTCTCCTTGAGAGCCTCGGCCGTGGCCCGTTTGAGAAAAGCGTGCAGGCCATAGTCCACTTCCTCCTCGACGGGAATTACGATGACCCGCTTTCCGGTTTTCGTCCGCATTGTATCCGGAGCTGCCTGGAAGACGATTGCCAAGGTTAAGGGCAAAACCCTGAAAATCGCGGAAAAACGCATTCCAGCAAAGATAGAACTTGTTGGTTTTTAGCC
>JBGPFT010000301.1:0-3216 GCA_041483475.1 Fibrobacteria bacterium
GCGGCCTCGCCTTCCACGCGGATGGCCAAGGAGGAATCGGAGGAATTTCCTCCGGAGCGCAGCACCAGGGAGTTCCCCGCCACCTCGGCGCGATCGCGGATGAAGATATTGCCGCCGGAAATCAATAATCCTTCCACGCGGGATTGATCCTGCAACGTCAATTTCCCCGCCGCGAACACCGTGACATTCCCGGCCTGCGCCTCCCCTTCCAGGGTAACATCGCCTTCGGTGAGCAAGGTGACGTCCAAGAGCCGGATTTTCCCGCGCACGCGGATTCCGTTCCGGGAAGCGATTGCGGCAGGACCCTTCACCTCCCAAGTGTCGCTCCCGTCATTTCTCAAGGTCACGTCGCCCAAGGGAAAGCCCAATCGCGGGCTTTTCCCGAAGGGAGGGGGAAAGGCGGAAGTGAAATCCCCGTTTCCCGGCTCGGCGCCTTCCTGGGCCAGGACTTCGCGCAGCTCGGCTTCCAGTTCCCGATACTTCGCGTCCACGAAAGCGTCTCCGTAGGAAACTCCGGGAAAATCGGCCGGCAAAGGTTGCGAGGCGATCCCATCCGAAGCCGTCTTGAGCCGCACCCTCCCCCGGATTTGGCCGGGGTTGAATGGCCGCAGGGGCGCGTCGTTGGAGAGCGACAAGGCGGCGCCGAACATGTCCGGATCCAACGCTCGGCCGAACAACGCCCGCACCGCGGAGGATTCCGGGCCGCATGTCGCCGAGGAGCTGATTTCCAGGAAGGCCCTTTCGCGATTCACGACCACGGTGGGAGGCGTCAAGGCGGAATCCAGGAAAAAGCGAATGGAATCCAGCGCCCGGAGCACTTCGCCGCGTTCCCCCATCCTTTGCGCGGAATCGAACCATTGCTCGCGGTGCAATTGCAACGCGATGCCCGCCTCGGCCAGATAAAAAGCCTGTCGGTGTTTCTGTTCCCGCGTCAGGAAAACGGCCGGCGCCCGTTGCCGCCCCAGGTAAAAGACGACTGCGCCCAGCGCGACGGCCAGGGCCACCAGGACCCAAAGCAGGGCCCCTCCCTTATTGTTCGAGGTCGAGTTCAAAGGATCCGGCCGCGTCCCGCATCAATACCCGGTTGGCATGCACTTCCAGCACGCGCGCGCCGCCCAGGGAATCGCCGGCCCGCAAAAGGTGTTTGGTCCCGATGGAATCCAGTACCGTGGCCACGGCATCGCCCGCCGTGCCCTTCAATTTCCATTTCCGGGCAGGAGGAGGGACGGAGGCCTTCGGCGTCACCGCCGGCGACGGGGAAAAACGCTGCCGGAACGGATCCGGAACCGGAGCGGTGTCGGAAGCGTCCAGCGCGGAGTCGGAAGCGGTGGCCGAAAAACGCAAAACCGCAGGCCACACGGTATCGCGAACCATCGGACCATTTTTTCCGTCGGAACCGAGGGAACGACCGCCGGGATAACGCTGCACGAAGGATTTGATTCCCAGGGCCAGCAACGCGATTGCCGCCAGCAACGACCAACGTCTGAACCCGCTTTTCATCGAGTCCCTCGCGCGGGCGAGAGGTGGAAGACGAGGGTGAGATTCAAATCCAATTTCGATCCGGGGCTTGCGCCACGGCGCAGGAGCGCTTCCTCCGGGTAAGCTTCCGGATGGCGCAGACGCAGGGCCCGAAAAAAGCGCAGGGCCGATGCGAAATCGGCGCGCGCCTCGAAGCGCAGGCGCAAACGGCGGAGTCCGCCGACGGAATCCTGGGACGGGGAAACGCGGATCACCTCGCAGCCCAACGATTGGGCTTCTTGCCGCAAGGGATCAGCAACGGTGGCAACTTCGGGGATCAACGCCCGTCCTACCCGGGATCGAAAGCCGCGCAAGGTTTCCACCTCGGATCGCAACGCCGCTTCCGAGGAATCGAGCCAGGCTTCGCGATATACGTTTTCCCGCAATTCCGACAGCTCCGCCCGCCGAATCTGCCGCTGGGTCGCTAGGCTGAGGGCGGGTCCATGCAACAAGCCGATGAAAACGGCGACGGGCAGAACCGCCGCGGCCACGGCCAAAAGCTTCACGCGCATCGATTCGCCGGGGTTCCCGACGTTCACGGCAGCCCCGCCAAAATACAGGTGGCCTGGAAAACCACCCGCCGATGTTCCGCTTCTTTCCGTTGATCCGATAACTCCACTCCGGAAAAAAAAGGCAGGCGTTGCCATTTCTCCTGCAAGGGACGGATATGGTTCCAATCCTCCACCCAGGCGCGGAAGCTCAACTCCCTGCGATTTTCCGCCACCGTCCGCAGCATGATTCCTTCCATGCCGCCATCGGGGGGAAGCGCCCCGACGATACCCCGCAGGATCCGGTCCAGGGGCAGGGGCCCGCTCCACAACGGCCGCAGCGCGGACAGGGAATCGAGCAGGGATTCCCGCTCCCGGCGCAAAGCGTCGAGGGACGAAACTTTTTCCGCGTAGCGCAAAGCCTCGACCCGAGCCGCCCGCAGCTCCCGGCCCAGCGCGGCATGCCGCGCCGCTTCGAGGGCGATCACCGCGCCGCCCAACAGCGCGGCGATTCCCGCCGCCTTGAGCATCCGATCCCACAGGCGGATTTCGACGTTCCAATTCCGCCGGAACGCCGAAACGCGGTTATGGATCGCGGCGTCCCCGCCCACGGCGGCCAGGGCCAGGGAGAAATGCCAAAGGTTCGGTCCGGCGTCGGATGAAAATCCCGGCGGGGTCGGGATATTTTCGGGCTGGACGCCTAGAGCGTCCACGCATGCGGATCGCCATGGATCCGCGGCTTCCATGAACACGGGAACCTCGCCGCCGCCTTCGGGCCGCAAATATTCGCGATGCTCGGCCAACCGTTTCAGGGCGAAATCGCGGGGGTTCGCGGCCACGCGCAGGAGATGATAAGGCTGGGCATTGCGATAAGCCAGGGAATAAATCCGCTCTCCTTCGGAAAGGATCAATTGGAAATGGGATTGCGCCGTCTGGCGCGCCATCCAATCCCCCAGGGCTTGCACAGCCGATTCCAAGGGAAGGCTTTGGTCGCATACAACCGAATCCGCGTCCTCCTCCAATTCTTCCAAGGTCGCGAACACGCGATGGTTCGAGCCCTGATGGGTATCCTCGAGATGCGCGACATGCCATCCCTGCAAGGAAACCCCGTCGGCGCGCGGCCCCAACGCCTCCCCCAAAGCTTGCGACACCTGTTCCTCCGCCAGTGCTTCACCGTAAGGAGTCCGGATGTCGAGATGGAGGAACGGAA
>JBGPFT010000302.1:0-3213 GCA_041483475.1 Fibrobacteria bacterium
CGGCGACGTCATCGAATCGATCAAGGAATTCGACATCTTTTCCCAACGCTCGGTGCGCGAGGCGAAATCCATCGCCCTATTCCCTCTCGACGAATGCTGCTATACCCTTGACGCCCTGGAGCGCGGGTTGGAAAACCATCTCGATCGCTTGGGAACGGAGGATGCCTGGGCCGCGGAGCGCCACCGCCTCGTGATGAAGCGCAATTTTGCCGGCATCCATTGGCAAAAGGCCTTTTTCAAGGAATTGGATCATTCCCTGCTGGATTTTCTCGGCACCGATCCCGGCGTCATCGTGGGCGATTCCGACGCCCTGGCCGAAGCGGTGGAAAAAACCTGGGCCGCGGCGCAGGCGGGCTTCGCCGGGGCGCAATCCCTGGGCCGCTTCGTCAACACGCCGGACGAATTGTTTTTTTCCGCCGCGGATCTTTCGCGCCGGCTCAAGGAAAAGCGCGTCATCCATGTCGGCCGGGTGAGCTGGGAAGGCGCCGGTTGCCGCACCTTCGATCAGGCGCCGCAACAGCGCGGAGGGGCCGGCCTGACCGAAATCGAATCGGTGTTGCGCGATCTGGCCGCCGATGGATTGCGGGTTTACCTGCTCTGCAACAACGAGGGACAAGCCGAACGCCTGCGCAAGTTGTCGCAATCCCTGCCCGTCGACGGAGTCTGCGTGGGCCATTTAGCCGGCGGCTTCATCGACCGCACCCAGGGCCTGGCCCTGCTCACCGATCACCAGATCTTCAACCGCTTCAGCCGCAACGTGCGCAAGCGGAAATTCCGCGGCGGCGGGGCGGTGATCCCCAATTTCGAGGCCTTGAACCGGGGCGATTTCGTGGTGCACGAGGCCTACGGCATCGGCCGCTTCGTCGGCATACGCCGGTTGCGCGTCGCCGGACGGGAAGTGGACTGCATTCTGCTCGATTATCACGGCAACGACAAGTTGACTTTGCCGGTATCCGACCTCGCCAAGCTGGAAAAATTCTCGGGCGAGGAAGGGCATGCTCCCCTGCTGCACAAGCTCGGCGGCAAGGCCTGGGAAAACGCCAAGGAAAAAACCCGCAAGGCCATCGTCGTCCTGGTCCAGGATCTCATCGATCTCTATGCCCGGCGCTCGGTGGCGGAAGGTTTCGCCTTCGGTTCGGACGGCGAATTGCAGGTGGAATTCGAGGCCGCCTTCGAATACGAACTCACCCCCGATCAGGTCAAAGCCATCGCCGACGTCAAGCGCGACATGGAATCGAAAAAACCCATGGACCGTCTGGTTTGCGGCGACGTGGGTTTCGGAAAAACCGAAGTGGCCATGCGCGCCACATTCAAAGCTGTGAACGACAAGAAACAGGTGGCCATCCTGGCCCCCACCACCATATTGGCGGCGCAGCATTTCGACACCTTGTCCGAACGCTTCGCGGCCTGGCCGCTGCGCATCGCCTCCCTCCATCGCTTCCGATCGCTCAAGGAGCAAAAGGAAACCTTGGCCGCCCTGAAGGAAGGCGCCGTCGACGTGCTGGTGGGCACGCATCGCCTGCTGTCGAAGGACGTAGTCTTCAAGGATTTGGGCTTGCTCATCGTGGACGAGGAGCAAAAATTCGGAGTCAAGCAAAAGGAGCGGCTCAAGGAAATGCGCGCCCATGTCGACGTGCTGGCGCTTTCGGCCACGCCCATCCCGCGCTCCCTGCACATGTCCATGCTGGGCACGCGCGATCTCTCCATCATCGCCACCCCTCCGCGCAACCGGCTTCCCATCGAGACGCGCGTCATCTCCTGGGACCCGGCCGCGGTGCGCGATGCGCTGGAAGCGGAGCTGAGCCGCGGCGGCCAAGCCTTTTTCGTCCACAACCGGATCAACGATATGGACGAGGAGGCGAAACGGGTGCAGGGCCTGGTCCCGCATGCCCGGGTGGGCGTGGCCCACGGCCAGATGGAGGAGGGGACGCTGGAGCGCGTGATGGCCACCTTCGTGAACCGCGAATACGACGTGCTGCTGTGTACGGCCATCATCGAGTCGGGCATCGACATCCCCAACGCCAACACCTTGATCGTCCATCGCGCCGATTTGTTTGGGCTTTCGCAACTGTACCAACTCCGCGGACGCGTGGGCCGCTCCTCGGCCCAGGCCCATTGTCTGCTCATCTCCCCGGACGCGAACCGTTTCAGCGACGACGCCAAGAAAAAACTTTTCGCCTTGGAAAAATTCACCGACCTCGGCAGCGGCTTCCAAATCGCCATGCGCGATCTGGAGATCCGGGGAGCGGGTAACCTACTAGGTTTGGAGCAAAGCGGCCACATCGCCGCCGTGGGATTCGAAACCTATTGCCGCATGCTCCAGGACGCGGTGAAGGAATTGCAGGGAGGAAAGGCCCCTCCTCCCCTGAATCCGGAAATCGATTTTCCCGTGGACGCCTTTCTTCCCGAGGAATACGTGGAAGAGTCCCGGCAGCGCACCCTCTTGTACCAGAAAATTTCCCGGCTGTCCGCCTTCGGGGAAATCGAGAATATGGGACGCGAACTCGAGGATCGCTTCGGCGCCCTCCCCGAGCCCGCCCGCATGCTGCTGCGCACCGTGGAAGCCCGCGTCGCCGCCCAGAATATCGGCTGCGCGAAAATCGAGATCCGTGAGAATGCGCTGTTGCTGCATTTCTCGGAAGCGCATATGCCCGAGCGCGAGGCGCTTCCGGCGCTGGCCACCCGAACCCGCCAGCCTTCCCGCTTCCTGTACGGGACGCCTTTGCAACTGCGCGTCGAGCTTAATCCTCCCCAGCGCGGGGACGTCGTGGCATTGGTGGAACAGGCGGCGGAAGTGTTGCGGGAAATGGCGGGGAAAATGTGATAATTGCGCGGCTTGTCCACGGACTTCCAAAGCAGTTTCAAAAACTTTCTGCGAACACCTTCGGCTTCACGATGGAAATCCCGGCGTACCTTTTCACATCCAACAAATCCTTATCCCCGGAAACAACGAACTTCGCGTCCAGGGCCACCGCGGCTTCGATAAATTTGTCGTCATCTGGGTCCGAGGAAATTTTCAGGGCGGGAGTTTTTGTCGTGAAGAGGCAATGTCGGCCGCTCCGGAAGAGGTGGAGAAGTTCGGCCATCTCTTTTTCCCCGGCCAACCCCATTCTTCCCAACACCGCAACATATTCGTCCAGGATGGAATTAGAAAGACAAAGCGTGATGCGGCCGTTTTTCCAAAGGTCAATGACTTGCTTGGGATAACCGCCG